>JAWXAX010000161.1 GCA_034439735.1 Rhodothermales bacterium
CAGCCCCCAGATGAGGCCGGCCGCCAGAAATCCATTATAAAGCCCCTGGTTCGCCGCCAGCACCTTCGAGGCTACCGCGGCTTCGCGAGTCTGGCCGAAGGCGCGCAGGCCGGCGGGTTTGTCCCACAAAAACATCTCGAGCACGAGGAAATACACGTGCAGGAGGGCGACAAGGAGGATTACGATGCTGGCGGCGAAGTTCATGGTTTTTTTGAGGGGGGCCTCACCCACGCACGACCTTCGCCATCGTCACAAGCTGGCCGGTGTGGCGCGAGGCGTGTTCGGCAGCGTGAAAGAGTAACCCGATGACGGTCGACGGCAACCTGGCGCGGCCGACGAACCGGGCGTCCGTGAGGATCGATTCCGGGGTCTCACCCAGTTGATAGAGCGCCGCCTCCACGGTGTCCCGCCAGGCAGCGGCCAGCACAGCAAGCGCCGGCCGAGTCTGGGACAGGGTCTTCTCGGCGGAGAGAATCCGCAGCTGGGCGTCGGAAAGCCCCTCGCCCCGGGCGTAGGTCAGCAGACGGTCCGTACTGCCAGCCAGGTGGGCAAGGTGGAAACCGACCGAGCCGGCGCCGCCGGGATGCGCCCACAGCTGTTCGTCGGTAAGGCCGGCGGACGCGCTGAGCGTATCCTCCAGCGCCATGACGAGCGCGTGTCCCGCCGGCTGCAAGAGCGGCGGGATATCCGGTAACGGGCCACGCAGCCAGGGCTCGGGCAAGGTCGCGGTCATGGAGCAGGCGGCAGCGATTTCGGCGGGTTGGCGCCCCGGAGCAGCCGGCCCTTGCGGAACGCGTCGGCGATGGCCATGGGGATGCTGGCCTCGGCCTCGACGAGCTTCGCGCGTTGCTCCTGGATTTCCGCCTTCATCTCCTGTTGCAAGGCGATGGCGGCGGCGCGGCGTTCTTCGGAGCGTGCGAAGGCCACCCGGAGATCAGCCTTCGCCTGATCGATCTGCAGCTTGGCCCCGATGTTTTCGATCACATCCACATCCGCGATGTCGATCGAGAGGATCTCGAACGCCGTGCCGCTGTCCAGGCCGGCGTCGAGGACTTTTTTCGATATCGCCGCCGGGTTCTCCAGCACCTGGGCGTAGGTCTCCGAAGAACCTATCGTTGACACGATCCCCTCACCAACGCGGGCCATGATGGTGGCCTCGCCGGCGCCGCCGACGAGCCGCGCAATGTTGACGCGCACCGTCACGCGGCTCACCACACGCAGCTGCACGCCATCACGCGCAACGGCCGAGATGGGCGGCGTTTGGATCACCCGCGGCTGCACGGACACCTGCACGGCCTCGAACACGTCGCGCCCGGCGAGGTCGATGGCCGTGGCCTTCTCAAACGTCAGGTCGATCCCCGCTTTCTGGGCCGAGATGAGTGCGCGCACGACCTGCTGGACGTGCCCTCCGGCCATATAATGCGCCTCAAGGAGCGAGGTATCGATGTGGATGCCGGCCTGGTGCGCGGCAATCAGGGGCATGATGATGGCTTCCGGTGGTACCCGGCGCAGGCGCATGCCCACGAGGTCCTGGACGAGCTTGATGGGCACACCCGAAAAAATTGCCGTAATCCAGAGGCGAACGGGTACGAGGTAATACAGGTAACCGAGCGCAAGAACGCCAAAAACAAGCACAATCAGGGCAAAGGTACCGATGGATTCGAAGTATTCTTGCATGAGCGGAGGTGTGATGAAACAATCAGGCCGGCCAGGCCGCCTCGGGCGGTAACAGGCCGCTACCATGATAACCGAGAGCGGCCGGCGTACGCAAGAAAATGCCAGAATAAAATCAGAAATGCTTTATCGGGGTTTCGTGCCTTGCTCGCTCCCCGGATAGCGCGGCGGGGTCGAGCCCTCCTACAGCGTGGCCCGGACCAACAGCGCGCGATACCGCCGATCGCCCCGGATGGGTGCCAGCAACATGTCGTTTTCGATGTGCCCGGCGGACACACCGGTCGTATCGATCGCACACTCGAGCGCCGAGAAGGCGGCATCGACCCTGCCGAGTTGGGCCTCGGATTGCGCAAGTTGATAACATACTACCCCGTCCGTCCGGATCGCGCCCGCGATCCGCAGCATGCCGGCCGCTCGCTCGTAGTCAGCGGCCGCCAGGAAGTCGCGCGCCTCGTAAAACGACACGGACGCATAGACGGCCGCGAGCATGCGCCGGGCAGCGCCGGCGAGGTCGGTATCCACTGTATCGACGGATTCGATGCGGAGTCGCTCTATTTCCAGGCGCTCGAGAGAGGCGTTCGTTCGGGGCACCCGTTCGGCCGTGCGGTAGTCGTCGATAAACGCCACCACCCCCTCGCTATAGGCTTCGATACGTCGCGTGAGGGCCTCGCGGGCCTCAATGGCCTGGAGCGCAGCCGGCTCCTGGAGGAGGTGGTTGAGACGTATCCGCGCCGCATCGATATCCCCCCTACCCTCGAAATCGGCCACGACTTCCCGGTATCGGCGGACGGCATCGGCCCAGCGACCGGCGGCTTCGAGCGCCTGTGCCTCGGCGAGATGGGCGAGGCGCAGCGAATCCACCCAGGCCGGCTTGTAGCGAGCCATACCCGTGCGCATCGCCTGGAACTGCATCCAATCCAGCGCCTCGCCGGCCAGCGATTCCGGCATCCAGGCATGATCTCCTTCAAATACCACGAATCGATGGGGCATCCGGGTGGAGTCGAGCGCGGCGTCGCGCAATCGGGCGGCGTCGTAGTTGAAGTCGCCGAGGCCGGCGGTCCCGATATAGGCGGGCGGCCGCGTCATGGCGATCGCGGCCTGGACCGAAGAGGCGCCCGGCGGCAGGCCGTCGCCGGCGTTTATGATGCCGGCGAGGTGGCCATCGAGAAACGGCGCCGCGAACCAGGCGAAATGAGCCGTACCGGAGAAGCCAGCGAGGTAGAAGCGACGCGTATCCACCGCGTAACGCAGCTGCGCGTCCTGAATCATCGCGTGTAACGCCCGGCCGTTGACGGCAAAGGCCGAATCCGCGTCGCTCAGGGTATGGTGCGAGCTAAGCAGGATAAAGCCCAGCCGGTCGGCGCCGGCGCGAAAACGCTCGATGGGGACTAGCGCGCGGCCCCTCGGGTCCATCAGAAAAAGCACCGGATACGTTTGCTCCGCGTCGTACCCCGAGGGCAGGTACAGCGCATACCTCTGGCTCGTGTCCGCCGCCGAGGTGACACGAGGGACAGGAGTGCCCACCGCGAGGTACAACGTATCGGAGGGCTGCGCAAGCGCCGGGGCGCCGAGCAACGCGAGCAGAACAGTAGCGGCGAACCGCAGGAGCAACTGGGAGCGCGGGTTGATCACGGGGAGCGGACATCGACCGTATCGCTGGCGACAAAGCCGATGCGGTGCGCCACGGACACAATCCGTTCGCCGGCATCGAGCGGAATTGGGCCGGTATAAACCTCCCAGTGCCGGCCGATCGCTTCTTCATCAGCCAGGCGCTGGTAGCCGATCGAAGCGCCATCGGTCGCGCTGGTTAACGCGAGGCGGCCGTCTACCATCTCGCTCGCCGGCGGGGCTGTTACGGGCTGGGTGCCATCGGGCCAGATCGTGGCGAGGAAATCCATTTCCGGCATGGAGCCCCCGTCGCCAATCTCCGCCATCCAGCGATCACATTCGGCGCGGAGCGCCGCCAACGTGGCGGCATAGGCGGGGTCGCCGGCGAGGTTGTGCAGTTCGTGGGGATCCGCCAGTATGTCGAACAACTCCTCCGGGGCCTTCGTGGGCCTAAACCACTGGGCCTGGTACTCGTCCAGTTCGCCTGCGTCGCGCATGCGGAGCAGCTCCTGCATGATCGGCATCTGCTCGCGGTAAGCGACGGGCAGGTAGTAGGGTTTCTCGGGCTGGAAGTTGCGCAAATACTTGAACTGATGGTTGCGGACAGCGCGGATCATGTCGTACTGCTCATCGAACCGATCCGCCGCGCCATGGATGTAGGCACGGGGTTCGGCCGCGGCGAATTCGCCCTCGAAGGCCTGCCCGTCCACATAGTCGGGTGGTTCGATGCCCACCATGGACAGGAGGGTCGGTTTAAAATCGACGAAGCTGATCAGCCGATCGTCCACCTCGCCGGCGCGCCACTGGCCGGGGTAGCGGATGATCATCGGGACACGCAGGCCGGAGTCGTACACCAGCCTTTTTTGCCGGGGCAGCGGGCCGCCGTTGTCGGCGTACCATACGACGATGGTGCTGTCCATCAGGCCGGCGGCTTCGAGTTCGGCGAGCGCCTGGCCCACCTGATCGTCCATCGTCTTGATGTTGGAATATACCTGGCGGATATCGCGCCGGCCCACCGCGTTGTCCGGCAGGTAGGGCGGCACCGGGACGTCCAGATCCTCGGGCACCCAGAGCGAGTCGTTGGCGCGCGACCACACCTGGGATTCGTGTGTGACCCCGAAGTTGATGACGGCAAAAAATGGTTGTCCGGGTGCGCGGTTGCGCCAGTGGGCGTCTGCGCTGCTCTCATCCCAGGCCGTCACCGGCGCCGTGAACTGATAGTCCTCCTTGGCCGCGTTGGTGGCATAGTATCCGGCTTCCCGGAGGTACTCGCTGTGGAGTTTCACGCCGACGGGCGGCATGGCCTCGTAGGGCGTGAGGCCCGGCGGCAGCCAGCGCGGGTCTCCGCCCGTGCGCATGTGCATGGCGCCCATGTGGGTCTGGTAGAGCCCGGTAGCCAGCGCCGCGCGACTCGGAGCGCAGACGCCGGAGGGAGAAAATACATGGGTGTAGCGGACGCCTTCCGCCGCGAGCCGGCTTAAGGTGGGCGTCGCGACGGTGCTGTCGCCGAACGGCGGGATGATCGGGCTCAAGTCCTCGGCAACCAACCAGAGGATGTTGGGCCGAAAGCCGAGGTCGAGCGAGGCGGGCGCCGCAGCCGGCGGTTTAGAATCACAGCCGAGCGCCAGGGCCAGGAGAAGGAAGGTAGCTAAAACTCGATGCATCTCGGAGAAGGAGGAAGGCGGGTAAAATGGGGCGGTTCACTGGCCCAAGAGTACAACTCCGGTCTCTCATCTCCAACCGACATGCTTCCTGCCGGGATGCCCTCCCCAATGAAAAAGCCCGGGTTACAGCCCGGGCTTTTGTTCACGGAGGTCTCAGCGCTTCCTTGATCAGGGTATGGCTCGCGATGCGTAGCCAGGATGCATTAACATGCTCGGAAGGGGCTCCTGCGTGGACGGTTACAGTATATTCATTTGTTAAGATCGTGTAAAGATGCCTTCTGGCTTTTTGTCCGACTCGTTACACGAACTTCATCGACCAGTGATGAGGAGCAGAAAAAAAGCCCGACCTCGCAGTGAGGCCGGGCTTCAAGTAGCTGTCCGGGAGCCCGATTAGCTGTCGCTAGCAGGCCATACCCGAGGCTCCCTTCTGCATGTCAGACATAGGATCACCTCTTTTGTGCAGGGCACCGAGAAACGCGTCCGTTACCGCCCCGTTATGCAACCGACGCCGCGCGGGAGTACCCGTAAGGTACGGCTGGCCTACGACGTCGTTCGGGACCGGTTCCGGGGTCTCCATTATTCCATCCGGCGGGTCGTGCATCCAAACATTCACACTTTGGCGTGGTCGAGGGGGATGTATATCTGGGTGATCAGATCCTCCGGCGCCGTGGTTTCAGGACCGTTGAGGTATTCCTCCCAGAGGGGCATATACCGGACCCACGCGCCTTCCGACTCGAGCAGGCCGGCGCCGGCCATCCACGACGAGATACCCTCGTACGTCGTCCGGAGGTCTGCGTAGGGTCCTCGATGGGTAAACCGCAGCCATCTCCCGCCGGGCAGTTCGCGCACGGTGATGTCGGCCTCGCCGTCCAGAAAGCCGGAGGGCGTCGCCA
>JAWXAX010000162.1 GCA_034439735.1 Rhodothermales bacterium
CCCCTCCTCGAATCGAGAGCCTGCCCCGTACTTGATACGGGGAGGGGCCTGATTTTTCAAGCGGCAGTGCCCTGATTTGTAAACTGTCCGAAGTATTAACGTTGCACTTTGCATTAATTTCTGCCCTTTACGAACCCCCCGTTCCGTCATACATTTGGTGTTAGGCCGGCCGTGATGCCGCCGGCATTCCTCATCGTAAGGCACCATGGCCACATCGTTTGCGAACCATGGCCGGCGGACCCTGCTTCGCCTGGCTGTTATCGCGTTTGCTGCCGCCGCGCTGGCAGGCATCGCCCGGGCGCAATCCGTAGGCACATGCTCTCCCGCGCTCGGCGAGGCGTACCTGGACGTCAACAACGTCCGCGCCCGGATTCTGAACAATGGAGGGCTCTTTTACCGGGGCGAGCCACATGTCTACAATGTACCGAAGGGCTCCCCTACGCACGCCATCTTTGCGACGAACATCTGGATCGCCGGATATGTTGGCTCAGAAACAACCCCCCGCGCCGCTGGCACGACCTATGGCCCATGGGAGTTCTGGGCCGGCCCAATCGACGACAATGGCAACCCGCCTTCGGACTGCTCGGCGTACGACCGTCTCTACAACATCTATCGTTCAGACATTGAGGCGTACGAAGCCACCGGCATCCCTACAAACGATCTACGCGATTGGCCCACCGGCCTCGGGGCGCCCACCCTCGCACCCACGAACAATAGCGTCGACGACGATGGGGATGGAGAGATCGATGAAGCCGGCGAAGAGCTGGCTTTCGACATCAACGTCCCGCTCGCCCAGCGAAAAGACCGTGTGATCGACCTGGAGGCCGGCGAGCGGCCGGCGATTCTCGGCGATCAGATGATCTGGTGGGTCATGAATGATGTAGGCAACGTGCATGAACGTTCAAACGGTGAGCCTATTGGTATCGAAATGCATGGATCTGCCTTCGCCTTCAGGCAGGTAGCACGAACGGGAGATGACAAATTTCTGCCAATAGGCCCTATTGGCGATGCGACTTTTTATCGCTTCCAAATCTACGTACGAAATGCCCTCCCCCTGAATCGAACGTACTTCGGCATGTATATCGATCCCGATCTTGGCAACTTCTCGGATGATTATGTTGGATCAGACTCGACGCTGGGAATTGGGTATGTCTTCAACGCCGACAACGATGACAACTCCATTTACGGATATGGTTCGCCTCCTCCGGCGCTTGGATACGATTTTGTTCAAGGCCCCATCGTCCCTTCGCCCACGGATACAGCCAGGGTCGGCGGCCATCTACTACATGGCTTTCGTAACCTCCCTATGACATCTTTTGTGTTTTTTAACGGGGGCGGTAGTAGTTGGACCGGCGACCCCGTTACACCGGTCGAATTTTATAACTACATGAATGGACATGCGCGAGACGGACTACCAATCACATATGGCGGCAATGGGCGGGATCGTGTAGGGGGTGGATCGACCATCCCCACGCGTTTCATGTTTTCGGGTGATCCGTACTCGAATACGGGCTGGACCGAACGAAACCCGGACCCCTTCACCTCATCGGTCCCTCCTATCTCGCCGGCTGATCGTCAATTTGTCATTGCCACCGGCCCCTTCCAGCTCAACCCGGGTGACTTCCAAGAGATCACGTTCGCTGTGGTTTTCGCAAAAGGCACCGACAACTGGGAATCCGTCGCCGCCCTCCGCCGCGCCGACCAGGCCGTCCAGGCCCTGTTCGACAACAACTTCCAGCTCGCGACACCCCCCGGGGGCCCCCTCGTCACCGCCACCGCCACCGACCGCGAGGTCGTCCTCGAGTGGTCCAACCCGGCCTCCTCCAACAACTACCTGGACGGCTACCGCCAGTTCGATCCCCTCGCCCTCGCCGACCCCGGCACCTCCCTCTCTGAGCGCTACTATCGCTTCGAGGGCTACGACATCCTCCAGTTCACCTCCGAGGCCGACTCGGTGGGCGCCGTCATCGCCACCTACGACCTCGTCAACGGCGTCACCCGCATCGTCGAGGGCCTCCCCAACGAACTCAACGAAGAACTCGCTCGCGGCACCGACTCCGGTGTCCAGCATTTCCATCGCATCGCCGGCCTCACCAACTACCGGACTTACCACCTCGGCGTGCGCGCCTACGCCTACAACGAAATCTCCTTCCCCCGCATCCTGCGCGGCGACGTCGCGCGGGTGACCGTCACCCCCGCTCGCACCCTGGAGGACATCCCCGAGGCCAGCCGCGAGGCGGCCGAAAACCTGGCGGAGCCCGATCTCATCGGTTTCTCCAACCGGCCTACTGACGGCTTTGTGTGGGTGGACGTCGTGAGCCCGGGACGGGTACGGCAGGCCACCTACACCGTGGAATTTTACGACATCGAAGTCGACGCCCCGGCTGCCCTCCGCGAAGAGGATGCCATCGACCCGGCGCCGGCCACCGCCGCGAAGACCGCCCGCGCCACGGCGAGTACGTACGACATCAAGCGCGACGGCCTGGTCGTCTTCGACGGCTCGGCCAACGGCCGGCCGGCGCCGCTGAGGGAGGGCGTGGCCGTCATCGACGGGCTGCGATTCTCCGTCCTGGGTCCCGATTTCGGCATTAAGGCCTTCGCCGCGGTGGCCAACAGCGCCGGCCCCATCGACCCGCCCGACATGGGCGCGTTTGCCTTTAACAGCTCCGGCTTTCCGACACTCGTGGAGTCCGGCATCACGCCCGAGGGGACCTATCCGTTCAGCGATCGGCCGAACTCCGGCATCCAGCAGGTTAGCGGCGCAAACTGGGGCTTCCACGCCGGCGGAGCATCGATCATCAACTTCGACGGAGATCCAGCGTTTGCGGGCAATTTCGTCAGTCGTTCGCTCCGCAACGACAACCGCACCCGTTTGGCCGACTTCGACTGGGAGATGCGCTTCACGCCGGCCTGCGCCGCCGGCATCAACGGCGTAATCGAAATGACCGACTGCCTCGCCTGGCGCCACGTTGACAATGACCCCCGTGAGGATGGCGCCTTTGCCGAAGTACCCTTCGAACTCTGGCGCGTGGGCGTCGGCTCGTTCGGCGACCCCAGCGACGATCTCCGCCTGATTCCCGGGATCTGCGAAGAAGCGTGTGCCGCGGGTACGGACAGTCTGGTGTTTGACCTCGGGGGTGACCACCCGATCTCGGGCGGCGACAACGACCCGTTCACCGACTGGGTGTACTGGAATCTGCCCGTCGACCAGAGTGCCGGCGAGCAGGGGTATCGGGACTTCTTCGCTGGTGTAACCACCGAAACGGGTGGCGAAGTCCTTGGCCGCACCGTGCTGGTCAACTTCAATGGCGGCACCTTGCCAACGGTCAACGCGCCCCTGCCCGAAGTGGGGACCGTCTTTCGGATTTACACGAACAAGCCGGCCCGCGCCGGCGATGTCTTCACCATCGACACCCGCGGCTTCGGCGTGGTGCCAACCGAGGGGCCGATCGACGTCGCGGCCATCGGCGTCGTCCCCAACCCGTACATCGGGGCATCGATCTACGAGCGGAGCCGGGGGACCGACGAGGTGCGTTTCACCAACCTGCCCCCCGAGGCTACGATCCGCGTTTTCACCCTCAACGGGACGCTGATCAAGACCATCTCCAAAAACAGTCCGGACCGCTTCATCACCTGGGATCTGGAAACCGACAGCGGTCTGCCTATCGGCAGCGGGATCTACCTGATCCATGTCGAGGTGCCGGGCGTGACGAGTAAAACCCTCAAGTTCGCCGTCGTCAAGAAAAAGGTAACGCCCAGCGGGGTGCTCGGCAATTAACGAGTGTCGGGCAGCGCAAACGCCACATACGCGTTCCCCTGCTTCGTCCCGGCCTTGCCGCCTCCGCCGGCTCCGATGACGACATATTGCCTGCCGTTCACCGCGTAGGTCGACGGCGTGGCGTAGCCGCCGGCCGGGAGCTGGTACTCCCAGAGCATTTCGCCCGTGCGTTGATGGAACGCCCGGATACGCTCGTCGCGGGTGGCGGCGATGAAGACGAGTCCGCCGGCGGTGGCGATAGGTCCTCCGATGTTGAAGGTGCCCGTCGGCGGTAGGCCCCGGGCTTCGAGTTCGGGGTAGGTGCCGAGCGGGACCTGCCACACGATGTTGCCCGTGTTGAGGTCGATCCCGTTCATCGTCCCCCAGGGGCGCTTCGAGATGGGGAAGCCCTCGGGGTCGTAGACCTCGATGTGCCCGTCGGCCACCCAGTCGAAATCGTGGTTGGCGTTTGCCGGCGCGGGCAACATCGTCATCGTTTCGGGCTCATTACTGGCGTTGACAAAAAACATCCCCGTGGTTGGATTGACCGCGCCGCCGCCCCAGTCGGTGCCGCCGTTGAACTGCGGGGCATAGATGGCGCCGCGTTCCGAGGGGGGCTCGAAAAGGACGGACGGCCCGAATCGGTCGAAGAGACGCTTCTTGATGTCGGCCGTAGCTTCCGGTGTCAGATCGGTAATGTCGGCCTCGGTGAAGCCCTGCTTCGCGTAGGCCGGCGGCTTCGTGGGGAAGGGCTGCGTTGGCCAGGACTGCTCGCCGGAGATGGTAGACTGCGGCACCGGGCGCTCCTCGATGGGGAAGATGGGCTCGCCGGTCACGCGGTCGAGCACAAAAAGATGCCCCATCTTGGTCGTCTGCGCCAGCGCCGGCCGGAGGTGCCCGTCGATCTGCACATCAACGAGGGTCGGCGCGGCCGGCAGGTCATAATCCCACAGATCGTGATGGACCGCCTGGAAGTGCCAGATGCGCTCGCCCGTACGGGCATCCAGCGCGAGCAGCGTGTTGGCGAAGAGGTTGATGCCGATGCGGTCCGAGCCGTTGTGATCGTAGGTCGCCGACCCTGTCGGTACGTACACCATGCCTCGCCCGGCATCCAGACTCATCCCCGCCCAGTTGTTCGCGCCGCCGACGCGTTCCCAGGAATCCGGCGACCACGTATCATACCCGAACTCGCCGGGGCGCGGGATCGTGCGGAAGACCCACGCGAGGGCGCCGGTCCGCACATTAAAAGCGCGGATGTCGCCGGGCGGGACGTTGAGGATGCCGTCACCCGAAGTGGATCCGATGATGAGCAAATCCTCGAAGACGATGCCCGGAGTCGTGGCGCTCATCGGCCGGCCTTGGAGGTCGCGATCGATCCCCAGGCCAAAATCGACCGAGCCGTTTTCGCCGAAGGCGGGTATGGGTTTGCCGGTACCTGCATCGAGCGCGAAGAGCCGGCCGCCTGCGACATAGAATAGCCGGCGATCGCTCCCATCGGCCCAGTAGGCCAGGCCGCGTCCGTGCGGCTGCCCGTTCCAGGGGCGGACGCCGTAGTCGTCCGGGTCGAAAAACCAGCGCATGTTCCCGGTGGCCGCATCCAGCGCAAAGGCGCGGAGGCCGGGGGACAGCGCGTAGAGCACCCCGTCGATCACAATCGGATTGCATTCTATCGTGAGCCGCTCTTCTCCCGGCGGCTCGAAGGTCCAGGCGAGCGCCAGGTGCTGCACGTTGGCCGTGTCGATCTGGGCCAGTGTGGAGAAGCCCGACGCGTGGTCATCGCCCCGGTAGACGGCCCAATCATCGGGGTGATTGGCTGGCGGCGACGAGCAACCGGTTGCGATGACGGCGACAAGGAGACCTGAAAGGAGGACGCGTTTGACAATCATGGGCTCGGGGCGGGTCGTGGGAAGAGGCTATGGCGCGATGCCGATTGCCGAACCATCCCGGCGCGGCTATATTCCCTGTCGATGGTCAATGGTCGATGGTTTATTGTTGATAGTCAATGATCGATGGTCGAATTAACTATCAACCATCAACTATCGACCATCGACTATGAACCATCGATTATCACCATGCCCACTCCAGCCCACACCGATAACGCTCCCCAGATCGTCGTCCTCGTCCACGGCATCCGTACCCAGGCGCCCTGGGCGGAAATGGTGATGCACTGCCTGGGGAACGAACCGAGCGTGCAGAAGGTCATCCCCATCCGGTATGGCTACTTCAGCATGTTCCGGTTTCTGACGCCCGTCTTCACCCGCCACGGCCCCGTCCAACAGCTCGCCCGGGAACTGCGTGATATCCGGAAACAGTATCCCGATGCCCGTCTGACGGTCATCGCCCATAGCTTCGGCACCTTCGCGACGGCGCAGATGCTCGACAACGAGACCGACATCACCCTCCATCGGCTCATCCTCTGCGGCTCCATCATCCCCCAGGATTTTCGGTGGGATAAAGTAGCGGACCGGGTCAAAAGCGAGATCTTGAATGACTGCGGCACGCGCGACATCTGGCCGGTGATGGCGAAATTCATGACCTGGGGCTTCGGCCCTTCCGGGACGTTCGGATTCGGGAAAAGCCGGGTGCGCGACCGGTTTCACAACTTCGCCCACAGCGACTTCTTCAACCGGGACTTCGTCGAGGCCTACTGGAGCCCGTACATCTCCGCGGGCGAGATCAAATCATCCGACTGGGAGCTCAACCGACCGACGCCGCCGTGGTGGCAGTCCCTGCTCGGTGTCGTTAAACTGCCCGTTCTGATCGTACTCCTGCTGCTCGGGACGGTAGGCTGGCGCACGCTGCGCGCCGGCTACGACGACCTCAACGCGCGCACCGTCTGCATCGCCCCGGGGCCACAGCTGCTGCAACGCCTCCCCCAGGTGGACGGCCCCGTCGCCTCCCCGATTCGGCTGCGGATCGAAATCGGCGACCGCGTCGTGTCGGTTGATACGATGCGGCAACGCATCTATTGTATCGGGGAGGACCGCGAGCGTGTCGAGCGGATCGTGGCGCGGACGCCAGAGTCCGAGCGCTTCGGCCGGCTCAACGATTACCTCCGCAGCCTGACGGACGACCCCGCGCAGATCGACCAGCTGCTCGACCGGACGACCGGGCCGGCGCAGGAGGTCGTCGTCACCCGTCGCCTAGAAGCCGGCGACGTGCTGCTCGTCGAAGTCGTGCGAACAGCCGACCCGGAACCCAATGCGTTGTTCAGCCTACGTACTACTGTACCCGACGCCCCGTACACGCTCGAAATCCTCAAATAACCCGGCACCCGAACCATGCGTCCTCAGGCCGCTTTATCCCGCTTCCTAGCCGGAATGCTCCCTGGCATCCTCTTCCTCTTGCCGGTGCACGCGCAAGACGATGCCCCGGGCGATTTTCCCGAGGTGTATGTCGAGGTCAAGATCTCGGCCGCACTGTATCAGGACCAGCTTCCTGCCAGCATCGCCACGCTCGAGTTCGACCTCGCCGAGGCCTTCGTCCAGCACATCGACGAACTGGGTGGGCTCGACTTCATCGTCTGGAAAACCGGGCCGGCGCCGACCGAAACCAGCCATCACCGCCTGATCATCGACATCGAGGGAATCCAGCGTACCCTGGGCGATGAGATCCGCGCTCACGTTTACGCCTTTGTGGCCGGCACCGAACTGCTCGACCTCGGCAAGGCGGACTTCGACGGCCGGATCCACTGCAACCCGATTGTTTTCGACGCCATCGACGAAAAATTCTCCCAGGACCCGACCCGGCTGACCGCCGAAATCGAGCGTTGGATGGAGGGCCACCTCACCGATACCTTCGGCGCCGTGCTCACCCGGAAATTCCTCGGCCACATCCCGCTCGCCCTCATCACCTCGCCCAGCCCGCTCTTCGATTTCGACGCCGGCACCAACGTGTTGCCCATCCCGATCCGATATTCCGCCTATTTTCCCGAGGACACGACCCAGTTCCGCGCCAGCTTCACGTCGTCCTTCGCCGGCGTCGCCACCCAGGGCCGCATGCTCCTCCGCCCGACCGGCGCGCTGAGTGCGCCCGGCTTCGCGGACGACATCCTCGTCGCCATCTCGTGCTCCGGCGACGGCCAGCGCTGTTTCGAGTACCCCAACATAGAACTCGACCCCGGTGACGCCGTGGCCGACCAGTGGCAAACCATCCGCTCCGTCCTGAGCAACACGCACCTCAAGGAGATGCAGCTGTTCATGGTGAAATACAGTCGGCGCCCGTTCATGCACACCGCGGGCGGCCTGATCACCGAAGAAACACCAGGAGGGATGTAACATGCGCACTCACCTTCTTACACTCCTGCTCCTACTCGTACTCGCCCCCGGCTCCGCCGCCGGCCAGAGTACGAGCACGTCCACGCGCGTCAAGTTCACCACAGCCCGAGAAGTCCTCAAAACACGCGAATTCGACCGGGCCATCCTCCTTCTCGAAGAAGGGCTCACCGAGGCGAGGGCCGTGCGCGATGTAGACATGGAGGCGTCGTTCGAGTTTAATCTCGGGCTCGCGCTCCAGCAGCGCTCCGTCGAGCAAAAAAGAGGGGGGGATGTCGCCCGCGCCATCACGCACTACGAGCGGTATCTGACGCTCCAGCCCGAATCGGGCAGCGCGCTCAACAACCTCGGCAAGCTGTATGTCGATACCGGCCGCGGCGAGGAGGCCGTCGCGCTCTACCGACGCGCGATCGGGCTCGAAGACGAATACAAAGCGTTTTACGCCCTGAACCTGGCCAACCTGCTGCGCGCGCAGGGTAAGCCGCGCGACGCCGCGCATTATTACCAGTGGGCACTCGACGAGCGCCCCGACCTGACCGAGGCGCGCGATGGCCTCAACGCGGTTTATGCCGAGGCCGACGTGCCGGCGCTCATCACCCACCTGTGGGAGGAGATCGAACGCCGGCGGGAAGTCGGCGCCACCCTCGCCGCCCTGCACACCCTCACCCGGATGCACACCACCGGCGCGCCAGATCGCGCGACCGCCGGCCAGAAACTCGAGCTCCTGACGTGTGTGGTCGTGGGGCTCGCCCGAGCGCGGTACGGGGCCGTTCTGTTTCTGCCGGAAACCGAAAAAGCGACCGACCAGCTCGAAATAGCCCGCCTCCTGCGTGGCCTCACCGACGACACGGACATCGGGCCGGGGGTTCGGGAGGTGATCGCCGCCCACGAAAAGCCGCCGGCGCTGGAGGACTTCCCCCAGACCTGGTGGGCCGACAAAGGCGACAGCGAAGAAGACCCTGACGAGGGCTGGTGGCCCCGCGAAGGCTATCGCATCCTGCTCCGCTCGCTGGGCGACTGGTTTCGGCATCTCGACTATCCGAAGGAGGCCGAGGCCTACTACCTCCACGCCCTCCGCCTGAGCCGGACGGCGGATCGGGAAATCGACCTCGACGCCCTGGTCAGCCTGAGCGAACTGTACGTCGAACGGGGCGACCTGGATACCGTGAGCGACCTTATGGAGACCTATTCGAGCTCCCTGTTCCAGGGGAAAGGACGGGCCTATAAGACCTCCGACTGGCGCAAGATCTACGCCTTCCACCGCACGCTCGGCATCATGTACGCCACGCTGGGCATCTGGGAAAGCGACCAGCCGCTGACCTCGGCCATCTTCCAACTCGAGAACGCCCTCGAAAAGCGCGACACCTACAACGACCGCGTCGCCCGCCGCAACGACCTACCCCTCCTCCCCATCGAACCCCGCCTCGTGACGATGCTGGCGCAGGGCTATGAAGCGCAGGGGCGGACGGATCGGGCCAATACGCTGCGTCTTGAATACGCCGGCCGGCTCGCGGAAGAGCGGGATGTGGCCAGCGCCCGCCGGCTGCTGCAAACCGTCGACGCCAGCACGCTGGACCGGCGGCAGAGCCGGCGCTACGAGGAATTGAGCAACCAGTTGAGAGGCTCTCGGTAAAAACCTTGCCAACCATCAACAGACTATGACCATTACGTTACATATCTCGGACGACCAGGCACGTCTCCTGGAGGCGCAGGCTGCTCAACACGCCAGAAATAAGCCAGTCCGGGGGATGGATCCCCGCGTTCGCGAGGAAGACGGGCGAGGCGGAAAGGTACATCGCGCTAGCCTCGTCGCGATGAGCCTTATCCTCGTGTCCCTGACGCTGATCCAGCCGTCACCCGTTACCGCCCAGGACATCGACGTCCCCTACAGCCAGTTCACACTCGACAACGGCCTCACCGTCCTTGTCCACGAGGACCACTCGACGCCTTTCGTAAGCGTCAACATGTGGTACCACGTCGGCTCCGGCAGCGAGAAGGCGGGCCGTACTGGCTTTGCGCACCTCTTCGAGCACATCATGTTCGAGGGATCGGGGAATGTGCCCGAGGGGAAATTCGACGAGTGGCTGGAGGCCGCCGGCGGCAACAATAACGGCTCGACCACCGGGGACCGGACGAATTATTACGAGGATGTACCCAGCAACGGGCTGGAGCTGGCGCTTTTCCTGGAGTCCGACCGGATGGGCTACCTGCTCGACGCCATGTCGCCAGAAAAGGTGGATGGCCAGCGGGATGTGGTGAAAAACGAACGTCGGCAGTCCTACGAAAATCGCCCCTACGGCCTCGCCTTCCCCACCCTCGGCGAGGCCCTGTACGCGCCCGACCATCCGTACCACTGGCCGACGATCGGCTACATGGACCACCTGTCGGCGGCGAGTTATGAGGATGTGGTCGACTTCTTTAAACGCTTTTACGGCCCGAATAACGCCAGCCTGGCCATCTCGGGCGACGTGACCGTCGACGAGGCCCGCGTGCTTGTCGAAAAGTGGTTCGGCGACGTGCCCGGCGGCCAGCCCGTTCTGCCCGTGGATGCGCCACCCGCCTACCTCGACACCGAAAAACGGATGGTGCTGGAGGACGACGTACAGCTCCCGCGCCTCTACATGGCCTGGCTGACGCCGCCGGCCTTTACCCCCGGCGACGCCGAAATGCAGCTGCTGGCCGACATCTTCGCCGGCGGGAAAAATGCCCGGCTGTACAACCGCCTGGTGTACGACCTCCAGATCGCGCAGGACGTCTTCGCCTTCCAGAATTCCAACAAGCTCTCCTCCTCGTTTTTCATCGTCGCCACCGCGCGGCCGGGCGTGTCGCTCAGCGAGCTGCAGACAGTGATCCAGGAAGAGATCGACAAGATCAAGGCCGAACCACCCACCGAACGCGAACTCGGCCGCGCCGTCAACCAGTACGAGGCGCAGTTTCTGGATCAGTTGCAAAGCATCGGAGGGTTCAGCGGGAAGGCCGAGATGTTGAACAACTACTACTACTTCACGCGCAACCCGGGGTATTTCAACGAAGACCTCGCCCGGTTCAAGGCCGTCCGCCCCAACGACATCCAGGCCATGGCCCGCTCGTTCCTCCGCGACGACGGCCGTGTCGTCCTCGGCGTCGTCCCCGAAGGCGCCACCGACCTCGCACCCCAGCTGGTGCCGGCGGGGCAGTAGTCTTGTCTGTTAGAATTCGCCAAACCAAGAATCACATCTCGACCGAGTTCGCCGCGGACGCGTGCACGAGTGGAGACACGAGCGAAGCGACTGATGAGCGAAGCGAATAAACCTCCCAAAGAATGCCTCACCCTCTATGAAACTCATCCTCACCGTCCTGGCGCTCCTCCTCGCCCCGTCCGCCTTTGCGCAGGTCGACCGTTCGGCGCCGCCGCTTCCCGGCCCGCCGCCGCTACTCGATGCACCCGAATTCGAGCGGTTTGTGTTGTCCAACGGCCTGGAGGTCGTTCTGATGGAGAAGCACCAGGTGCCCCTTGTGCAGCTCACCCTGCTCGTCCGCACCGGCTCGGTGGATGACCCCGCCGGCAAGTCCGGCCTCGCCAGCCTCACGCTCGACATGATGGATGAAGGCGCCGGCGGCCGCGACGCGCTCGCGCTGGCGGACGCCATCGACTTCCTCGGGGCTTCGCTATCCACGGGCGCCGGCCTGCACACGGCCTCGGTGGATCTCTTTACCCCCCTATCCAAGCTGGCGGAGGCCCTGCCGCTCATGGCCGACGTGGCGCTCCGTCCCGACTTCTCCGGCGAGGAACTCGAGCGCTTGCGCGTGGACCGCCTCACCGACCTTGTCCAGGCCCACGACGAACCCAACGCCATCGCCGCGGCGCTTTACAACCGCACGCTCTTTGGCGCAGACCATCCGTACGGCATCCGCGCCGCCGGCACCGAGGCCAGTCTGCGCGGCTTCACGGCGGCCGACCTCCAGCAGTTCCACCGCACCTACTTCCACACGGCCAATGCGTCGTTGGTCGTCGTCGGCGACGTGACGCGGGCCAGCATCGAGCCGGCGTTGACCACGGCGTTTGGGAGCTGGCCGGCCGGCGAGAACCCTAAGGCAGCCGTCACCCCGCCCCGGCAGGTGAAGGGACGGACCATCTATCTGGTGGATAAACCCGGCGCCGCGCAGTCGGTCATCCGCATCGGCCGTATCGGCGCCGCGCGCGATACCGAGGATTATTACGCGATGACCGTGCTCAACACCATCCTCGGCGGCTCGTTTTCTTCCCGCCTGAACCAGAATCTCCGCGAGGACAAAGGGTACTCGTACGGCGCCGGCTCCAGCTTCGGCTTCCGCCCCGTGCCCGGGCCTTTCCTCGCGACGGCTTCGGTACAAACGGACGTCACCGGGCCGGCGCTGGCCGAGTTCATGAAGGAGCTCCGTACCATCCGCAACCCGATCCCGGCCGACGAGCTGGACCGGGCCAAAAACTACGAAGCCCTCCAGTATCCCCAGGCGTTCCAGACGGTGGGCGACGTAGCCGGCCAGATCGAAGACCTGCTGGCGAACACCCTGCCCGAGGACCACTTCGACACCTACCAGCGCCGCATCCTCGCCGTCACCGCGGCCGACGTGCAACGCGCCGCCCGGAAATACATCGACCCGGACAATCTCGCGATCGTCGTCGTTGGCGACCGGTCGGTGATAGAGGAGCAGATCAAAGACATGAAGCTCGGGAAGATCGAGTACCTGTCGGTGGAAGACGTGCTGGGGCCGGTGCCGGCGGTGGAGTAGCGGAAGACAAGGATTCGGTTAAACGCGACACCTGGCATACACGAATTCAGGATCGAGATCCGCCCCTGACTCCCATTCGATGGTGTCAAATGCAACACGAACGCGCTCGAATTCCGCGCGATCTTTGAGCTTCTGAAAGACGCCAAAATCCAGGAAGGGCTTCATATCCAACATCCCACGTTTGCCGTTGTCGAATTCAACGGTGAGGATATAATCTTCGCCGGCAACGACGCTCTTGACCGAGAGGTACATAGGCCTACTCCGTTCATCTAATGATGACAAATGAGCGCATGATCGCTTCACCAGCGAGCCTTACGAAATACACGCCGGCGGGGTATAGACTCACGTTGCAGCGTATGAGTCCCAGGCGCCCATTCATACTCATCAAAGTGGCAGCACCCTGACCCGCGATTTCGATTCATCCACCACGACGAGGGCGCCTGCCGCCAGATCTCTTTCGTGTTGTTTCAGCGCCGCCAGGACAATCGAACCCATGTGATCGGGCAACACATTCTGACCACGTACCTGAATAACACTGGGGCCGGATGCATGGGTCACGGCCAACATGGTTCCGAAGTCAAGGTCGTGAGTAAACACTACGTGATCGTTCTTCCGAGCCCAGCCCATGATCTCGCTGTCAGTAGCGCGGGGATCACCATTCGTCGACCAGTGGGTGCAACGCCATGCGTGTTTCGAGAGCAGATCGACCCAGTCAGGCGAAAGGTTCATGTCGATCACCAGCTGGATACTCATGCGGCCGCCAGCGGTACTTCGCGTTCCTCCATACGCCACGCCGCATAGGCCAGGCACTGATCGATATCCTCGGCTTCAAGATAGGGATACGCTTTTAGGATTTCGTCTCCGGTGCGTCCTGCTGCAAGTAGACCCAGCACCGTGCCGACGGTCACGCGCTGACCACGGATGCAGGGTTTGCCTCCCATCACGGCGGGATCAAAGGTAATTCGGTCAAATCGTGCCATACAGGTTCTTTTCTTATGATTATCAGGGGGTTTCACCCCGATACGTCCGTCGCAGTCCATCATCAGGGCCAAACACGATGGACAGGTGCGCTCATAGCTTTATAACCGCGGCACAGTAGCAAGGTACAATGCGGCCTGTGTACTACACCATACCCTCGCAAGCGGGGATGAAGTTCCGGAGTGAGATCTGGTTTAAAATCGGGTGACCCCGCGCTCGGTTTTTACCTCCGCGCCACGTAGTAATGGTTCTCCCCTTCGTCGTTGGCCTCGTACGCAAGCGCCAGGCCGGCTGCTTCCACTACCCGCCGATAGGCCTCGGAGCCCAGCGACACGGATACCTGCCCGGTCAGGACGTCCTGCCATTCGCAGCGCTGCCCGGGCGAGGTGAACAGAAACGATCCGCCCGGATGCAGCGAAGCCGCCACCCTGTGGATCAGGGTTTCCTGGGCAGCGGGCGAGAGCAGAAAAAACAACCCCCACGCCACCACGCCGTCGAACGTCCGGCCGAAAAAATCGGAGTCCTCGACCGGGCTACATACGGCTTCCACTCCGGGGAGGCGGGTGCGGAAGGCAGCGATCATCCTGGGGGAGGCATCGAGGCCGAACAGGGTCACGCCTTCATCGACGAGCGCTTCAGAGATCGGCACGCCATGCCCACACCCGAGCTCGAGGACCGCGGCGCCCGGAGGTAACGTCCTCGCCCAGGCCCGGACGCTGGCCACGCCGATTGTCGAGCGATCCCGGGCGGCGATAAATTCCGCGGAGAGGGCGTCGTAGCCGTTTGAGGGGTCGGTTGGGGGTAGGTGCGGCATGAGACTACGTCTTGTTGTCGCGGTGGTGGGCGAGTACGAAATATACTCCCACCCTTCGACTCATCCAGCTTCGACAGTGTCGCTCAGGGCAGGCACTCACATACGCACCCGCCCCGCCTCTACGTTCTTCCGCACCTGATAGAACTCGGCCTCCGTCAGGAACGCCTGCCGGTAGGCTTCTCCGATCTGCTGTTGGATCGCCGGCACCCCCCGCGCTTCAACCAGCGCCACGACACATCCTCCGAAGCCGGCCCCGGTGAGGCGCGCGCCGTAGACGCCCTCAGTGTCGAGCGCGGTGTCCACGATCCTATCCAGGGCCGAGCTGCTCACGGCGTAGTCGTCGCGGAGGCTGGCGTGGGAGGCGCTCATCAGGGCGCCGAGGCGGGGCAGGTCGCCGGCCCGCAGCGCTGTCGCGGCCGCTTCCACGCGCGCGTTTTCGGAGACGACGTGCCGGCAGCGGCGGAAGATAACGGCGGGCAGGGCGGCTTCATGGCGCGCCAGAAGATCGAGCGACACATCGCGCAGGGATGCGATCGAGGGGTCGAGCCGGCGGAGGATTTCGACGCCGGCCTCGCACTCGCCCCGACGCTCGTTGTATTTGGACGAGGCGAGCGAGCGCGGCGCTTTGCTGTCGATGATCAGCAGTGCGGCATCTCCGAGGGCCATCGGGATCTCCTGGTACTGGAGCGAGCGGCAATCGAGGAAAAGCGCGTGGCCGGCGCGGCCCAGGCGCGAGGCGAACTGATCCATGATCCCACACTGCAACCCGATCCAGCGGTGCTCCACCCGCTGGCAGAGCAACGCGCCCTCGACCGGGTCGACGTCCAGCCCGTACACCGCCTGAAGGGCGAGCAACGAGGCCACTTCGATGGCGGCGGAAGAACTCAGCCCCGAGCCGAGCGGGACGTCCCCGTAGATCACCGCGTCGAACCCGTGCGGCAGGGGCGTCCGGGCGTTGACCTCGGCGACGACGCCGCTGACGTAGTGGCGCCAGGTAGACCCCACTTGGCCGGCCGCGTCGAGGTCAAACGACGCCTCGCGGTCCAGATTCAGCGCGTAGAGCCGCACGTGCCGGTCCGCCCGCGGCGCGGCGAGGACGTAGACGGCCTGCTCGAGTGTGACGGGCAATACGAAGCCGTCGTTGTAGTCGGTGTGGTCGCCGATCAGGTTCACGCGGCCCGGGGCGCGGACGCAGACGGTTGGGGCGCGATCCGCAAAGCGGCTGGACCAGGCGTTTCGTAATGCTTCGAGGATGTCTGTCATGGCAGGGTTAAGGGCTCCCGCGGAGGCGCTGAGACGCGGAGGGGGGCAGGGGGGGTGTCCTTTTAGCTCAGCCCCTTTTTGTAGTGTTGCTCGCTCATGGCTCGCAGGTGGGTGGCGCTTGTTTCGGGCAAGATATCGCGTTGCGGATTGGCCAGCATCTCATATCCCACCATAAACTTTTTGATGGTGGCGGAGCGGAGCAGGGGTGGGTAGAAGTGCATGTGGAGCCGCCATTCGGGGTGCGGGAGCCCGTCGGTGGGCGCCTGGTGGAGGCCGGCGGAGTAGGGGAAGGAGATGTGGAAGAGGTTATCGTACCGGACGGTGACGCGCTGGAGGATATCGGCGAGGCCGGCGCGGGCGTCGGCGGAGAGCGCCAGGAGGTCGGGCGCGGGTTGGCGGGCGATGACGAGCGTCTCGAACGGCCAGAAGGCCCAGTACGGTACCAGCGCCGTGAAGTACTCGTTTTCGCAGACGAGGCGGTCGCCGAGCCGGCGCTCCTCATCGAGGTAGTCGCCCAGCAGGGCCTGGCCATGGGCGGCATAGTAGTCCAATTGACGGGCGCCTTCCCGGGCCGGCTCGACCGGCACCCGGCGCTCCGCCCAGATCTGCCCGTGGGGGTGGGGGTTGCTGCACCCCATCATGGCCCCTTTGTTTTCGAAGATCTGGACGTACCCGATGTCCGGATCGGCGCCGAGCTGCTCGAACTGCTGGGCCCAGACGTCGACGACGCGGCGGACGGCCGGCAGGTCCATTTCGGGCAGCGTGAGGTCGTGCCGGGGCGAAAAGCAGATCACGCGGCAGCGGCCGGATTCGGACGCGGCCTCCAGCAACGGATGCCCCGACGTCCACGCCGGCGTCTCGGGCTGCAGGGCGGCGAAGTCGTTGTCGAAAACGAAGGTATTCGAATAGTTCGGATTGACTTCCCCGCCGGCGCGCCGATTGCCGGGGCACAGGTAACAGCCAGGGTCGTGCGCGGGGAGGCGATCGATGGGAAGATCCTCCACCTGCCCCTGCCAGGGCCGTTTGCCGCGGTGGGGAGAGACCAGCACCCAATCGCCCGTGAGGGCATTACGCCGGCGATGGACGCCGGCAAAGGTGTAGCGGGGTTGTTCGGACACGTGGCGGACGAGTCGAGATGGGGTCAGTTTACATTGCCGGGGCGGACCGACTGCAGGTCGCGCGTCGTCTTGGCGTTTCGCAGGTCCTCCAGCTGGTCGTGCGTGCGCCCGATGGCCGCGTCGAGGCGCGCGATGTCCATCGAGGAAACCCGACCCGTGGCTTCGGCCTCGTAGCGGAAGAGTTTCACGCTGGCGACGAGCAGGTTGACGATTTCGGTGGCGTTGATCATCGTCGCTTGCAGAGCCTTGATGCGCTTTTTCTCGAACGCCCGCTCGCGTCGTTCTCGGCTGCGCAGCACGGAAAGATCCCACAACGCGCCAATCAACACGATGACCAGCCCGAGAAAGATCTCATCCAGTTCAAGCGGCTCGAACCGGGCCAGGAAGCCCAGAAAGCCCTCAAACGTCTCGATGCCGAACACAAGCGACAGCACGATATGGATGACGCACAGAGCGCTGGCGATAAGCGTCGCCCGCAGTTCAAGGATGGAACGCATGGTACACGAAATGGCTTACAGAAGGCGAGTGGGCCCGATCGGATGAGAATATACTCGGTCGCGGCCATCTATACATCATTGCGGGGGCATCGGCTGCCTGGAGGCGCTGGAAAAGATGTACATATCTTCAAAATAGTTAGCGAGTAAAAATCCATCTACCCAACACGGAACGCGACAGATGTGGGACATCGTAGGGACGTCTATCTCTGATGCGAATCACACTTCTTTCCACAGCTCATGGCCGGCCATGAGCCACTCGGCACCGCGCTGGAGTAGCGGAGCGAGGTTCGGCTCCTCGCCGGCATACGGCGCGATGAACACGCGGCCTCTCCCCTCGGGCCCGCCATCGACCTTCACCGGCGAGGATCGGCGTCCAGCCCGCGGTTTCTTCCGTGAAGCGGATATCGAAACAATACTCATCCAGCAGCCGGAACGGGCGGACGCCGTGTGTAATCGGGTGGGCCGGGGCGGGCAGCGTGAGGTCCGCCTCGACGGTTTCGATCTTTGAGCGCCAC
>JAWXAX010000163.1 GCA_034439735.1 Rhodothermales bacterium
CTTCGGCGAAAACAACCTGGTTTTCCATGGGGGGAGCTCCTGATGAAACACCCCTGAAGATACGTCAAAGAACAACAACCCCCATAAGGGGCACTACCCAAAACCCTTTTTCCTTTTGCCTTTTTCCTTTTTCCTTGCCTTCAGTCTTGCCCTATCGCATCCACCACGATAAATGCGCGCGGATAGTCGTCCTTGACGAGGCTCAGGAGCGACTCGGCGGCGGAGCGGCTGGTGAAGTCGCCCACGCGGACGCGGTAGTAGGGCTGCTGGTAGATGTTGTGGACGGGCAGTTCGCCGCGAAATAGCGGGTCGTTGGGGCGCAGAGCCTGCTGTTCGCGCCACCATTCGATCACTTCCTGGACGGATTGATCAGCCGTCGCTTTGTCGCGCGCGAACACGAGTTGGATGCGGTAGCCGCGTTGCTGGCCCGAACCCTGGCCGCTGGCCGTATTGTCCATCAGCGCTTCCGGCACCACGTGCTCGATCTCCACCTCGGTCTCGATCAACTCGTTCGGGTACGGCGACACATCGAACGTCTCGTATTCATCGAGGCGCTGGAGAATCTCTTCCATGGTGGGCCCCGTCTGCTCCGGCACGCCGGTTGCGGTATTGCGGGCACCCGAGCAGCCGGCGACAGCAAGCGCCATCAAGATCGCAAGTGGGAAGAAAGCAGACCTCATGGTGGAGGTGACGCAATGGGGAGGGTGAGGGAGGGGTCGCGGGGCAATCTACAGGTTTTCCCGCACAAACGACACGCCTCACAAAAGGTTCACCCCTCTTCTTCGTCTTCCACGACCCCGGCCGGCGCGTCGAGCTCGTACCGTTTTCGCTTCTCCCAGAGCGTTTTTTTGGAGATCCCGAGTACCCGGGCCACTTCGGCGTAGCTCGCCTGGGAGCCCCCCAGGATGTGGCGGATGTACGATCTTTCCAGCTCTTCGAGGGGGCCGCCGCTCGGGAATCGGAATACGTCAGCTGACTCGTTGAAGGCTTCGACGGGCACCGGATCGATGACGAGATCCGCCGCGGTGACGCGGGCCCCGGGTGCGAAAATGGCCGCACGTTCTAGGACGTTGCGGAGTTCGCGGACGTTGCCCGGCCAGCTGTGCCGGCTCAGCTTCGCCTCGGCATCTGCCGTGAAGCCTTCGAGCGGGCGCCCCATATCCAGCGCAAACTGCGCGAGCAGCCGGCGGGCGATGGCCAGCAGGTCGTCCCCCATGGTCCGCAGCGGCGGCAGTCGCAGGTTGATGACGTTGATGCGGTAGAACAGGTCGCTCCGGAATTTGCGAGCCGCAATCTGCTCTTCAAGGCGGCCGTTGGTGGCACAGATGAGCCGGATGGTGACCTTGATCTCATCGACCCCGCCGAGCCGACGGAAGACGCGACTTTCAAGGAAGGAGAGGAGCTTGGCCTGGAGCGCGAGGCTCATCGAGTCTATCTCGTCCAGAAATAACGTCCCGCCGTCGGCTACTTCGAGCAGCCCCTGCTTCGAGTCGCGAGCGTCGGTGAAGGCGCCGCGTTCGTAGCCAAAAAGCTCGGCCTCCAGCAGGTTGTCGGGCAGCGCCGCGCAGTTGATTTCGACGAACCGGCCGGCGTTGTAGACCGACGTGTCGTGGATGACCTTCGCCACCAGGTTCTTCCCGGTGCCGGTCTCGCCACGAATCAGCACGGTCGTGTTCGGGACGTTCCGCAGCGTCTGCACGAGTTGTCGGATCTTCTGGATCGCCGGGCTTTCGCCGATCAGCGCCTCGTCCGACACCGCCTTTTTAGCCGCCCCGCCCCGCCGCGCCGGCGTCTCGACGGGCACATCGTACAACTCCAGCGCCTTCCCGATCAGGGTGCGCATCTCCTCCAGGTTTACGGGTTTCTGGAGATAATGGAACGCGCCCAGGCGCATGGCGTCCACGGCGGACTGGATGGAGGAATGGGCCGTCATGATGATGACCGGGACGGGCTTGTCCCGATCCGCCAGCGCATGGATGAGCTCGATCCCCGTCATCTCCGGCATCATCAAGTCGGTGAGGATGACGTCCGGCACTTCGTTCCGCTCCACCCGCTCCAGCATGGCCTGCGGGCTCACAAACGCCTGCGCATCGAAGCCAGCGCGGTTCAACACATTCACGAACAACTCGCCGATCTTCGGCTCGTCGTCTACGATGTAGATCCGTTTTTTTGCCACGTTTTGCTCGATGAGTGAACCTTCCAGGGCGCGTAAGCCCGTTCGGAGCCGGTGGGATCGGCCGTCGACCATCACCTCGGGTATCGGCCGGCGCCATCGGGAAATTAATTCCCCGGTTGGCACGCGGTCCCTCGCCACTGAATACCGGCCCCCGAAACGCCGCTGGACTTCCCGGGTAGGAGGACCACGACTCCTTCCACGCGCCGGCCGCCCGCATGCCTCGACCCCTGTTTTTCCTCGCCTCCCTGATCGCGCTCGCGGGGATCTCGGCGTGCCAGCCCGCTGCCCCGCCGGCGCCGGTGTCCGCGCTCGTCGACGACATCGGTGTCCCGCTGCCGGCCGCCCAGCCGCTGCGGATCGTCCCACTCGCCCCCAACATCACCGAACTCCTCTACGCCCTTGGCGCCGGCGACCGCGTGGTGGGCGTGAGCGTGGCGGACGACTACCCGCCGGCCATCGAGGGCCTGCCCCGCTTCAGCTCGCTCCCCATGGATTTCGAGGCGCTCGCCGCGCTCCGGCCCGACCTGCTCGTCGCCGCCACCCAGGTCAACAATCCCCGCGACGCCGAGCTGTTTGCGTCCCTCGGCATCCCGATCGCGTATTTCGACTTCGACGAGGTGGCCGATGTCTTCCGCGTCATGCGCACCCTCGGCGCCGCACTGGGCCTTCAGGCCTCGGCGGACTCCGCCGCGGCGCGGCTGGAAGCGGATTACGGGGAGATCCGACGCCTCACCGCCTCCGCCGATACCCGCCCCTCCGTCGTGTTCCTCATCGGCTCCGATCCCCTCTTTGCCTTCGGCCGGGGCAGCTACGTGCACGACATGATCGACGCCGCCGGCGGACGCAGCCTCACGGCCGAGATCGACACCCCCGCACCGACGCTCAGCGAAGAGTTTGTCCTCACCGCCGCGCCAGATGTCATCGCCGGGACACTGAGGGAAGGGGCGAGCGCCGAATTGGCCCGCCTGTACCCGTCCTGGCGGCTCACGCCGGCCCTCCGCGACGGCCGGATCTACCGCTTCGCGCCCTCGTTATTCCTGCGCCCCGGGCCGCGGCTCGTCGAGGGCGCCCGCCAGCTTGCCCGGCAGCTCCACCCGGACATATTCGCGCGTCTGGACGGCGCGGGATCATGAGCCGGGTCGTCGCCGGCTATGCCGGGCTCATCCTTGCCTGCGTCGCGACCGTAATCGCCGCGCTCGGGCTCGGGCACAGCGGCGTCACGGCCGGCCAGGTGAGTGAGGTGCTCTGGCGTCACCTCACCCTCGATCCTTCCCCCGCACCCAACGCCGTCGCCGACCAGATCGTGTGGCTCATCCGCCTTCCCCGGCTTGTGCTGGCGCTGGCGATAGGCGGTGGTCTCGCCGTAGTGGGAATCGCCATGCAGACGCTCGTACGCAACCCCCTCCCCGCGCCGTACATCCTCCGGCCGTCGCGCGGCGCGTCGGCCGGCGCGTCGTTGTTTTATCTGGGATTCCTCCCCCCGATCCTTTCCCTGCACCTCTCGCTCCCGCTGGCCGCGTTTCTGGGGGGATTGATGACCATGGGCGTTGTTTACTTCGTGGCCCGGGAGGATGGCGACGTATCCGTCGTGCGGCTGCTGCTGGCCGGCGTGGCGATGTCCGCCCTGATGGGCGCGCTCAGCGCGTTCGCCACGTTCGCTTCGCCGGAGTTGGAGAAGATGAAAACCGTGATGTTCTGGCTACTCGGCTCGCTGGCCGGCGCGCGCTGGGGAGATCTCGGCCTGCCCGTGGTGGCCTCCGTTGGCAGCGCCGCGGTGTTGATGGCCCTCGCGCGTCCGCTGGATGCCTTGTTGCTGGGCGACGAGGCGGCGGCGAGCCTCGGGGTACCCGTCCGCCGCCTCAAGCAGGTGCTGCTGGTGCTGGCCGCGTTTGTCACCGGCAGCCTGGTCGCCGCCGCCGGCGCCATCGGGTTTGTGGGACTCATCGTGCCGCATGCCGTCCGCTCCCTCATCGGCGTGCCCCACCGCCGGCTGGTGCCGGCGTGTTTCCTGGCCGGCGCGTTGTTCCTCACCTGGGCGGACACCGCCGCGCGCCTCCTCCTCTACCCCACCGAGCTGCCCATTGGCATCGTCACCGCCCTGTGCGGCGTCCCGTTTTTCCTGTATTTGATCCGCCGGAAGGGGTATCGGTTTGGGTGAACGTGCGGAGACACGATGTTTCGTGTCTCTACGGGTTGAAAACCGACATTTTCGCCTTTTTCTGGCCATCTATACGTAACGTCACCTTGTTAAAATTCATTGTCATCTCCCCGGCAACCTTCTTTCCGCGTGGTTTGTATATAAACCAAAACTTTCAATTTTTTTTGAAAGCCAGCCATGTCCGACGCGCCCTACCCTGACGCCCCCGCCCTGGAGACACCTCCCGTGGCAACGCCTGTACCGCGCTCTCTGACGGCCATCCAGGCCCCGGTGGACGCGGAAATGCGGGCGTTTGACCGGTACTTCCGGGAGTCGATGCAGTCGGACACCGCGCTGCTGAACACCATCACCCGGTATGTGTTGCGACAGAAGGGCAAGCGCATCCGCCCGCTGCTCGTGTTGCTGAGCGCGAAGGTCTGTGGCGGCGTGACGGACGCCTCGTACCGGGGCGGGGCGCTCGTCGAGTTGATGCACACCGCGACGCTGGTGCACGACGACGTGGTTGACGAGGCCGACCGCCGGCGGGGGATGTTATCGATCAACGCGATCTGGAAAAACAAAGCCGCGGTGTTATTCGGGGATTTCCTGCTAAGTCGCGGACTGCTGCTGGCGCTGGAGCACCGCGATTACGCCATGCTCCATGCCCTCTCCGACGCCGTCCGCCGCATGAGCGAGGGGGAATTGCTGCAACTTAAGAAGGCCCGGCAGCTGGACATCGACGAAGCCACCTACTTCCGCATCATCTCCGACAAAACCGCCTCCCTCATCGCTGCCTGCACCACCATCGGGGCCCTCAGCGCGACCGACGATGTTGGCCAGATCGAAACGATGAACGCCCTGGGTGAGCACCTCGGCCTGGCGTTTCAGATCCGCGACGACCTGTTCGATTTCGGGGGGGATGATGTGGGGAAGCCGCTGGGCATCGACCTGCAGGAGCGCAAGATGACCCTCCCGCTGATCGTGGCCCTCGAACGCGCCGGCCCCGCCGAGCGCCGGCGGATCCTGCGGATCGTAAAGAAGAAGACGAAGGACCAGGCGGATATCCGCGCCGTCGCCGCGTTCGTCCATGAAACCGGCGGCATCGCCTACGCCGAGGCGCGGATGCAAGCCCTGGCCGGCGAGGCGCGTGCCTTCCTCATGCGATTCCCCGATTCCGAAGCCCGGGCGGCGATGGTGGGGTTGTCGCATTACATCGTGCAACGAAAAACGTAAAACGCAAAACGTAGGCCGGGTTAGCCGCCCAACAGGCGGCGTAACCCGGCGCCACGCCAACGCCACCGATACCGCGCCGACGCGGCGTAACCCGATATATCGCCGACGCCAACCGATAACCCGGCGCCATGTCAACGCGGCGTAACCCGACACCACGCCGACGCGGCGTAACCCGGCGCCATGTCAACGCGGCGTAACCCGGCGCCATGCAGACGCCAACCGATAACCCGACGACGCCAACCGATAACCCGACGACGCCAACCGATAACCCGACGACGCCAACCGATAACCCGA
>JAWXAX010000164.1 GCA_034439735.1 Rhodothermales bacterium
CGTCACCGCTACGCGCCGACGGGATTTGCCCCTCCTCGGATCGAGGAGGGGCCTGATCGTCAGGAACGGTCGAGCTACAAAAAGTGTCCGAAGTATTAACCTTGCAATTTGCACTGATCAGGCTTTTTTCTTGGTCGGCGCCATGATGATCGTCATACGCCGGCCCTCCATACGCGGGGGCTGATCGACCTTACCGACGTCCTTCAACTCCTCGATGAACCGCTTGAGCAACTGATCGCCATGCTCCTTGTACAGGATGTCGCGGCCCCGGAACTGCACCCAGGCCTTCACCATGTTCCCCTCTTCCAGAAACTGGCGGGCGTGTTTGGCCTTGAAATCAAAGTCGTGCGTGTCCGTCTGCGGACGGAAACGAATCTCCTTGAGGACCACCGCGTGGGACTTCTTACGCGCCTCCTTCTCCTTCTTCTGCTGCTCGTAAATATACTTGCCGTAGTCGACCACCTTACACACGGGCGGATCGGCTTCGGGCGCGATTTCCACCAGGTCGACTCCGTAATTCTCCGCGAGAGCCAGCGCTTCTTCGAGCGAATACACGCCGTGCTTGCCATTAGGATCGACTACGCGGACTTTCGCGGCGCGAATCTCGTTATTGATGCGAGTTCTGTTAGATGGTGCTTGAGGTGTTTTTTTCAGACTCATTCTGCGGTTCGATTCGCTAAAAAAGGCGTTGCGCGACGGTCCTCACGGGACCTCACGTCGACGGGGCGTCCCCCGAATAATAGGAAGATCTCACGCGCGGGCCCGTCCGAGGTTTCGTCCGAGCCGTCAAGCCTGGCGAATCCCTGAAGTGGCCTCGCGTTTCAGATGAGCCAGGAATCCATCCAGCGTCATCGATTCCTGCGCGCCCACACGGTGCTGCCGCACGGCGACGGTACCCTCCTCGGCCTCCTTGCGGCCCAGGACCAGCATGAACGGCACCTTCTGTACTTCGGCGCCGCGGATTTTATAGCCAATCTTCTCGTTCCGCAGATCGAGTTCCGACCGGAAGCCGGCCTCGATCAATCGGTTATGGACGGCTGTTGCGTATGCGTTCATGTCGAGGCTGATCGGCAGCACCGCCACCTGTACCGGCGCCAGCCAGGTCGGGAAATTGCCCCCGCAATGTTCGATCAACACGCCGATGAACCGCTCCATCGAGCCAAACGGCGCGCGGTGGATCATGACCGGACGGTGTTTTTCGTTATCCTCACCGATGTAGGTGAGATCGAACCGCTGCGGCAGGTTGTAGTCCAGCTGCACCGTGCCCAGCTGCCACTCCCGGCCGAGCGCATCCTTCACCATGAAATCGAGCTTCGGTCCATAAAAAGCGGCCTCGCCTTCGGCCTCGAATGCGTTCAGGTTCATCTCGACCGCCGCCTCCCGAATCGCTTGCTCGGCCCGCTCCCACTGGCTATCTTCACCGACGTATTTATCCTTGTTCGCCGGATCGCGCAGAGAGATCTGGGCCTTGAAGTCTGTAAACTCGAGGGCAGACAATACGGTCAGCGTCAGATCGATCACGCTCTTGAACTCTGCCTTCACCTGGTCGTCGGTGCAGAAGATGTGCGCGTCGTCCTGCGTAAACCCGCGCACGCGGGTCAGGCCGCCCAGTTCGCCGGACTGTTCGTAGCGGTACACGGTGCCGAACTCGGCGTACCGCACCGGCAAATCCCGGTACGAGTGCATCTTGCTCGCGTAGATCTGGGTATGGTGCGGGCAGTTCATGGGCTTGAGGAGATACCCCTCCTGCTGCTCCGCATCCTCGAACATGGGCGGGAACTGGCTGTCCTTATAATAGGGGTAGTGCCCACTGGTCTGGTACAACTCGAGCCGGCCGATATGCGGTGTCACCACCGGCTGATACCCGCGCTTCACCTGCTCGCGCTTCAAGAAATCAGCCAGGTTCTCGCGCAGCACGGCGCCTTTGGGCAGCCACATGGGCAGGCCCGGACCCACCTTGGCGCTGAAGGTAAACAACTCCAGCTCCTTTCCCAGCTTGCGGTGGTCGCGCTGCTTCGCGAGTTCGATACGCTCGATGTACTCGTCCAGCTCCTTCTTCTTCGGGAAGGTGATGCCGTAGATGCGGGTAAGCTGCGGCCGCTTTTCGTCCCCGCGCCAGTAGGCGCCGGCGATGTTGAGCAGCTTCGGGTTTTTGATGAGCCCCGTCGACGGCACGTGCGGGCCACGGCACAGATCGACAAACCCGCCCTGCTCGTAAAACGTGATGGCGCCGTCTTCCAGATCGGCAATGAGCTCCAGCTTGTAGCCGTCGCCCTTTTTTGTGAAGTAGTCGACGGCCTCTTGCTTCGACACCGCGCGCCGGCGGAAGGGCACGTCGCGCTTCGAAAGCTCGGTCATCTTCGCCTCGATGGCCGCGAGGTCGTCGGGGCCGAGCTTGCGGTCCCCAAGGTCGATGTCGTAATAAAACCCGTTCTCGATCGCTGGCCCGATGCCAAACTGCACCCCCGGATACAACGCTTCGAGCGCCTCGGCCAGGAGGTGGGCCGACGAGTGCCAGTAGGCCATCCGCCCTTCCGCATCGCGCCACGTGAGGATCTGCACCCGGGCATCGCGGTCGATGGGCCGGCCGAGGTCCCATACCTCGCCGTTCACGTTGATCGCCAGCGCCATCCGCGCCAGGCCATCCGAAATGCCCTCGGCAATCGCCTGGCCGGTCACGCCGGCGTCCATTTCCAGGACCGATCCATCAGGCAGCGTAATCTTGATCATGGCGGATGAGACGAGGCGCACAGGCCTCGCAACGGGTGTAGACGTATAAGGGATCCGGACATACCCGGTCGGACGACACGAGGATCCCGGCCCGTTTCGACGCCGCGATTAATAATTGATGCAAATTCGGCCTTATCCGTCAGAAACCTTCGAGATTTGCATGTTGCATAAGGAGCAAGTCATCCCCGCGAAGGCGGGGACCCAGCCATCAGACTGGCATTTTCCTGGTTCCCCGCCTGCGCGGGGATGACCCACTTACGTATGAAATATGCTAATCTCAACCATTTCTCATGCAATCACCTTCGCCTGCTTCAGCTTTCGGTACAACGCCACGCCCAGCGCCGCGCCGGCGATACCACCCAGCACGAATACAGCGCCCAGATCGAGATACGTCACCCCCGCATCCAACTGCCCGATGAGGGTATTGGCGATGACGAGGGCCCAGAACAGGGCCAGGACGGCCGTGACGATGAGGGAGGATAACGTATAGCGTTTCATATCAGGCCTCCACGATGGTGTGGGAATAAGACGCCTCATGGTACGAACAAGCCGGCCCATTGGATACGCCCGTGCCCCCATCCACGAAATCATCACGGGGCATCAGCGGGCGCCAGTAAGGCCTCTATCCGCAGCTCCACCGTATCCGCCACCTTCATCACCAGCATCCGCGGCGGCGAGATCTTGTAGTCGGTCATGTTCAGGTCCCACGTGGCCGTCACCATCAGCCCATCCGGCATCACCTGCAGTCCACCCGCCACCTCGATCTCCTGGCTGACGCCGTGCATCGTCATCGTGCCACGAACGAGGGCTGGCTGGATTTCGGGAATGCCGAGGTCGAAATCGGACACCAGCCGGCCCTCGAACACAGCGTCCGGGAAATGGCTTGTCTGCAGCGCCCTACGCATGTCCCGGTCGCGTTTCTTGATCCCTGTGTCGAGCGTGGCCAGTGGGAGGGTAAAGGAAACCGACCGATCGATAAGGCTGATCTGGCCGACAAGTACCTCGGAGATCCCGGTGAAGGAGTTGACCGGGATCTCGCCGGTGAAGGCGGCCTTGCCAGTTTCGGTGCGGTAGACCTGGGCGGGTGCGGGCGGCGCGAAGGCCAGGCAAAGCAATAGGAAGGGGAGGTAGCGCATGGGGATCGGCGGTTGGGTATGCCCTGCAGACGCCTGGACCGGGCCGGGATGTTCCCCCGGGTCAGGCGTTGAGGAGTTTTGAAGACCGTGGAAACCGTTCAGATGGAAGCCATGCTTACTAAAAGCCTGTCATGGTGAGCCTGCGATCGGTATCGATCGAAGCCGAACCACCTCCAGGAGCGACCGCGCTACAATTCACCCTGACCAGGGCGCTTTCACTCTTCACCACGCCCACGCATAAAAAGAATACGGGGGCTACGATGCTCCGTCGCTTCGCGACGTCACGCCTGACCAGACGGTGGTGAACGACAGTGGGTATTTCGTGCGTGTTGTTCCTGCTCTTGCAGCCTTCACGGAGCGATGGTTATGACCACTTGAGGGCTGTTCGCTTTCCTATCTACCTCTTTCGGCGCAAGAATCTCTCTACGTTGTTACGTCCTCGAACGGACTCCCGCCCGGCAATAAAAAAACCCCTGCCGGCCATCGGCCAACAGGGGATGTGTGGGTCCTAGTGGATTCGAACCACCGACCTCTACGATGTCAACGTAGCGCTCTAACCAACTGAGCTAAGGACCCGAAAGGACGCGCAATATATCGCAGGACTTTGGCGGATGTCAACCCCGCTTTGCCTGCATCGGCCTCCTTCTACGCAGGATCCTGCAATCGGATCTCCTTCGCCAAGATTTCGATGCGGCGCCGCGGATCGGCATTTGATCGCCCGACTTAAGCTTGTTCAGCGCCGGCCGATACAGCCTATGTAGCGTATTCCGCTCGCCCCCACGTAATTGCCCCCATCCCCATCGTATCATGAAGTACGCCCTCATCGTATCGGGCCTGCATGCCAACCAGGGATCCGATCATTCCAGCCGTGACGCTGCCTCCACCACCAACGAGGCCGCCGAGCACGTTCCTGTCGTGCGACGCTTCCCACCCGTCCTACAGTTCCTTACCCGGGCCGCGCCGTTCATCGAAGGCCAGCTCCAGTCCGCCGCCGTCCATGCTTTCAAACAGGGCCGGCGGATCGAGCAGATATGCGGCGTCCTCTATCACACCGCGCACGAATTGGGGTACCACGTGACCATCGGCGTCCAGGAAGTCTATAGCTCGAATATGCCCTCCTTCCCGGGGGAAACCGTGATGACGGCGCTGCTCCTGGTCGACGCCTCGGAACTCCGCCCGGTTTACAACTGACTAACGACGTTTCGCGTTACCGCGAGCGTTTAACGCGAAAATGTTCAACGCGTAACGTCTTGCCGGGCCGCAGAACCTTTCCCTCTTCCTCCCGTGTACAACCCGGCCGACTCCCAGGAGTCGGCCTTTTTTTATCGCAAACACCCATGCTACCGTCCCAATGCCTCGCGAACAAACCGCGCTCGACACCGACTCGCTGGCCGAACTCATCGCGTCGCGCCGTACCATTCACACCTTCCTGCTCGAACCTCCGCCCGAGGCCGCCATCCGCCGCGCGCTCGAACTCGCCCGCTGGGCGCCAAACCATAAATTGACGGAGCCGTGGCGGTTTTACCTCATCGGCCGGCCCACGGCGGATGCCATCGTCGAGCTCAACACTGAGATCCTGACGAAAACGCTCGGTGCCGGCGGCGCGGCCTCCAAACGCACCCGCTGGCTCGAAATACCGGGCTGGCTTGTCGTCACCTGCCAGCGATCGGATAAACCGATGCGGATGAAGGAAGACTACGCCGCCTGCTGCTGCGCCATTCAGAATGCGATGCTTTTCCTGTGGAACGAGGGCATCGGCATGAAATGGGCCACGGGAGATGTCATCCGCGACCCGCGGTTTTACGACCTGCTCGCGATCGACATCGACCAGGAAGAAGTGGTCGGCCTGTTCTGGTACGGCTACCCGGCGGAGGTGCCCGAGACGAAACGCAAACCGCTGGAAGAGGTGCTGCGGACGCGGCCTTGATAGGGGTCATCCTGAGCGTAGTCGAAAGCCTGCCCCCGCGAAGGCGGGGGGACCTCCCGATTGTCCGAGGGGTCCTTCGACAAGCTCAGGATGACCCCTATTTGGGGGGATTCACGGATCCCTTCTCGACGGATCCGTCAGCCAACCCCGTAGGGGCGCACGGCCGTGCTCCCGACGGCCATGATTCCAAAGCTACAGCTTAAGCGTCACGTGCACCCCCGGCGGCGACTTCGCATCGGCCGGTGGCGACAGCGCGATCGATAGGTCCGGCGCATTCGCCTTGCCGGCCTGCACCACGGCCGAAATCCCGGCGAATAACCGATTGGCCAAGAGGAGCGCCGCGTAGATCGAGCGCCGCCGGCCCAGCGTCTCGGCGTCGTTGCGAAGCGAGCGGTAATCCTGAAAGTCCGCTTCCGACGCCCATTCCCACTGAAAATCCCGCGTACTCACATAATCCAGCCGATTCCAGGCGCGATTGCGCAGCTGGGCTTCAAGGTAGGCGTCCGACGACGGGTACGTGGCCAGGTTCAGATAAAACGCCCGGTCCTTCCCGTCAATGAGGGCGTTCGCGTGTGTAACGGCAAGGGTCTCATAACTCTGCACCCGCTGCTGCTGCTGCCAGTTGGCGCCGAAGAGTCCCATCCAGAGCCCGATGTCGGCAGCGGCAAACAGCGTCGCCCGTCCTCGCCACGACCCCTCCTGCGCATACCGGTGCCCGAGACCGGGCAGCAACAGGCTCGCCGCGAACGCCTTGCCGGGCGTCGCGCGTTTTCGGGCTTCCTGCGCGGAAACGGGGGAAGCGACGACTACAGTGAGGAGGGCCAGGGTGAGGACCAGCCGGCGAAATCTAGCGGATAAACGGGTTTTCATGTCGACTACCATAAACAAACCCGGGGTGCCGGGCAATCCCTCTTAAAACCGTAATCCCATCCGCACGTTGATGGTGCGCGGCGTCAACCGGGTCGGGACGCGGGTCCAGATCCCGTCACTCCTCGGAATCCAGGAATAGGCGACGGTATTGACCATGTTGAAGACGTTCAAAATCTCCCCGGTGATCTCCAGCGCCACGGGGGAGCGACCGCGGCGTTCGGCGACCACGACCTCTTTCGTGATGCCCATGTCGAACCGGAAATAGCGCTGGTAGCGGGCCGAAAACCGCTCCCCGGGAATCTGGGTGACAATATTGCCGATTCGCTCGCCCTCGATGGGCGGGGTATACGGCAGCCCGCTCCCGAACAGGGTGCGGAGATGGAGTTTCCACGTTTCGTCCCCCGGAATATAGTCGGCGATGTAGATCGACACTGTGTGGCGCTGATCCGAGGGTCGGGGGTTGCTGCCGCGCTTGAAGTCGTCCTGGAACGCCGGCAAGAACCGCTCGCGGGACATCAAAAAGCTGTAATTCGCCCAGCTCTCGAGCCCGGGCACAAATTCGCCCCGAAGTTGGAGGTCCAATCCGAAGGACTCCCCCTCCGCATCGTTTTCGCCGGAGTAGACCACTCGGACGTTCTCGATGTCGTAGGAGACGACGTGTTTGAGGTCCTTGTAATAGCCCTCTGCGCGCAGATAGAGACGGGACTGCGGCAGGAACCGTTCGACGCCGGCCACCACCTGAAACGAGCGCTGGGAACGCAGGTCGCGGTTCAGGTTGTCGAGCAGGTTGATCGCAGGGTCCGGCTCGCCGCGCAACTCGCGATACGCCGGCGCCTGGTAGTAGATACCGGCCGACGCTGTGAGCGTTGTTTGGTCCGAGGCCAGGAAGCGAGCCGAGAGACGAGGGGATATCGTCCACTCACCATTGAAGGAGTAATAGTCCGACCGCAAACCGCCCGTCAGGACCAGCCGGCCGGATTCAGGCAGGAGGTCGATGGCGTCTTGCACGTAAAAGCCGGCCTGCCACGCGTCCAGTGTCGCGGCGCCGTCGAGGCTGTCGACGACGATGCGGACGACATCGCCCTCCTGTGAGCGACCGATGATAACGGATTTTTCCGTCAGCCGGTCGCTGAACTGGAGGTTGCGGGCGAAACCGCCGGCCTCGAACGCGTGTCGGTCCAACCCCAACAGCCAGCGGCTCTGCGCCGTCCAGGTGTCCACACCGATCCGGTTATCCGCTTCGTCTTCCGTGCGTGAGATGCCCGTGGCCAGGAAATCCGTGTTGTTGTCCGGGTCGCTGCCGGGGTCGACGAGGTAGAGCACGGCCGAACCCGAGATGTCGAAACGCTCCTCTTCAACCGTCCGAAAATACGACACGTCATGCATCGCCCGCAGCCGGCGGCCCAGCTGGCTGTTCACCCGGAAGCCGCCGAAGCGGGTGGCATAGCCGTCTCGCTCCTCACCGGTGAAATCGAGCCAGAGCGACTGGAGGTTGGAGGGGACGCGGGGGTCCTGACTGACGGTCCCAAAAAACGTCCGCTTATTACTCGGGTCGAGGCTGAACACATGCTCCGCCCAGATGCCCATCGCCTCGAGGTCGTGGCGGGGCGAAAGCTGGTAGGTGGTGAAGAGCTGGACGTCGGTATAGTCGGGCTCGTAATTTCCCTTCAGCTCCTGGGTGCTGAACAGGTAACGCGCGCGTGCCTTCCGAAAGCCGGCCACCCAGCCCATGCGCCCCCCGAGGAGCGACGACGAGGCGGTGGCGGAGGCATCGAGGAGCGATAGCGAGGCGGAGGCGCTCAGCGGCTCGCCGGCCGGCCGGCGGTACTGCACATCCAGCGCCGACGAGAGTTTGCCGCCATACCGCGCCGGGAAACCGCCGGTATAAAACGTCACCCGCTCGGCCATCTCGGCATTAAAAAGGCCCAACCCTTCCTGCTCGCCCTGGCGCGGACGAAATGGCATGTACACTTCAAAACCGTTCAGGAAGATCAGATTCTCATTAAAACCACCGCCCCGCACCGAGTACTGGCTCGATAACTCGTTGTTCGTCACCACGCCGGGTACGACTTTCAACGCCTGATACCCGTCCTTGAGCGGGGTAGGTATCCTCTGGATGGCCGCGGGGTCGAGCTCATAGACGCCGGCATCCTGATAGCCGGCGGCATCCTCCACGGTGATGCCTTCCATCTCCAGGCGTTCCTCGCCCAGGCGTGCGTCGAGTGTGACTACCCGATCCCGGACCACCGTGACGGAGTCGACGTGCGGCAGGTACCCGACCGACGAGAAGCGCAGCGCGTATCGGCGAGCGGGAAGGCGAACGTGGTAATATCCGGCCTCATCAGCCGCCGTGCCGTAGTTGGTGCCATCAACGAGCACTGTCGCGCCGGGGATCGGCCGGCCCGTGGACTGTTCGGTCACATGACCCTCCACTTCGCCCCAGTTCTGGGCGACGGCCGGGCGGCTACTGTATACCAGGAGACAGACAAGAAAAAGAGAGGCGAAGCGCATCATGCACTGCAACCGGGCTATAGACTGAGAAAAGAAGAGACGTATGGTATCAGTCTATCGGATAGGAGATCTCCTGGCGATGAGCAATGGGTTGGCAGGTTCGAACGACGGCTGGAGCGGGACGTTCCAGGCCGGCAGGCCCGACTACCTCGCACAGCTCTTTGTCATATCGGCCAAAACGCCTTTCAGAAAAGCACCGGTGCCGGATGTCGCAGCGACCATTCAGGCGACCATTCAGGCGGCCGTCCATCCGCCCCCGGCCGGGCCGCCCGACCGGACAATGTGCATCCGAGGTGATCGCCCGAACACAGGGCCAACAATGGGACGAAACGTATATAATGCCAACCCCACGCCATGCCTGCGCGCGGTTTCAGCCCGTAATCCGTCGACTCCGGCGTCGCGTTCGCCGGCGAGGGTTATGGGATAGATCCGACATGGCGTGCCCGGGCCGGTACGTGGGATGATTTCAAGTCGTTGCATGATGCGCCTGCTTTGGGGTTCGATGGGGCCAGAATAGTGACGCCCTGATGACAACCCTGTGTCACACATGTTGAACATATATTACAGAAAAGCAAAAACCCGTCCGAGCAGGGCCCGAACGGGTTGAGAGAATGGAGCGACAACGGATGTCGGTAACGTGCTCAGTGCTCTGTGAAGGTAGGAACTCGCCGGGAAGCCGATTGGCTGCGGTCCAGCGCGGCCTTTAATTCGCGGGCCGAAAAGGGTTTGGCGAGATAGTCGTTCATGCCGGCGGAGAGGCAATCTTCGCGGTCGCTGGGCATGACTCGGGCTGTGAAGGCGATGATGTAGGGGCGTGTCGCGTCGTTCAACTCGGCGCGAATGCGTCGGGTGGCCGACAGCCCGTCCAGCCCGGGCATCTGCAAGTCCATCAACACGACATCGTAAGGGGCTTCGATGACGGCGCGAACCGCCTCCACGCCATCGCGAACGACATCAACATGGTGCCCCAGGTCGCGCAGCATGTGATCGGCCAGCTTCTCGTTCGTCATCTCATCTTCTGCAAGCAGAATGCGAAGCTTACCATACCCTCCATCGCCGGATCCACCCGATATCGGCACGGTGCGAGCCGGCGTGTCTTCAACGCGCTTCCGGAAAACGCTGCGCAGCAGGCTGTGAAAGTGGGACATGCTGACAGGTTTCAAGAGATACACGGCGTCCACCTGAGCTCCACGATGTTGCACGCGGCCATCGTCGAGCACGATGAGCGGTAGGTCGGCGCTGGAACGGAACTGCCGCAGTTGACGGGCAAACTCGTGGCTGGAGTAGATTTCATTTTTCAGATCCACGACCACGGCCCCGAAGCGCTCGCCTTCGTCGATCCATTTGAGGGCTTCGATCGGGCTACCGGTATCGAGCACCGTCATCCCCCACGATTCAGCCTGGCGCTGGAGCCGTTGCCGGCTGATGTCGTCGTCGTCCACGATCAGTACTTGCACACTGGAATCGGACACGGCAGGTGCTTCGGGCTTATACACGACGTGCTGGACAACCTCCACTTCCAGGATCAGCGCCACGTGAAAAACGGAGCCAATGCCCGGTTCGCTTTCGACCCAGATCCTGCCATCCATGAGTTCGGCGAGCCGCCGGCAGATGGCGAGTCCGAGCCCCGTTCCCCCGAAACGTCGCGTCGTCGAGGCATCGGCCTGGGTAAACACTTCGAAGATTTCATTCTGGCTCTCTCGGCTGATCCCGATTCCGGTGTCTCGCACGGCCAGGTGGAGTTGGATGTGGGTATCGTCCACGGCCGCACTCGAGAGCTGCACGCTCACATCGCCTTTTTCCGTGAATTTGAGGGCATTCGAGAGCAAATTGACGAGGATCTGGCTGATGCGCGTCTCGTCGCCCACGATCATTTCCGGTACGATGGCGTCGACGCGGCTGCGCAGGTCCAGACCTTTTTCGATCGCTCGGGGCGCCATCAGTTCGACGACCCCCTTGACAAGCGTCCGGATCTGGAACGGCCGGTGCTCCAACTCCATGTGGCCCGATTCGATCTTTGAGAAATCGAGGATATCGTTGAGCAGATTCAGCAGCCGCTTGCCATTGGCCTGGATCGTGTTTGCAAATTCGCGCTGGGTGTCGTCCAGCAGGGTATCGAGCAGGATGTCCGCGTAGCCAAGGATGCCGCTCATCGGCGTCCGGATCTCGTGACTCATGTTGGCCAGAAAGTCGCTCTTGGCGCGGGTGGCGGCCTCAGCCTCTTCACGGGCCTCGCGCAGTTTATCGACCGTTTGCGTCAACTGCTGTTTCTGCTTCTCGAGTTTGGTTTTCGCCACCTCCAGATCGCGGGCATAGCGGACCAGCTTCTCCTGCGCCACCTTCAGCTTGGTGATGTCGCGGCCCACCGACTGAAACTCGATCACATTGCCTTCGTCGTCGAGGATAGGGTGGTCCTGCCAGAGCTGCCATTCGACACTGCCGTCCGGCTTTTCCAACGAGCGCTCGGTCTGGACCGTCTTCGGGTCCACGATCAGCCCGGCGATCTGTTCACGGGCATGGGTGCGGTAGTTTTCCGGCAGCAGACTCAGAAAACTCTTCCCAACCAGTTCATCATTGGCCTTGTTGAGATACCGGCAATAGGCTTCGTTGACGAAGGTCAGCGACGTATCCGGCCGGAAATGGTAGACGAATTCGATCTGGTTCTCGACCACGGTGCGGTACCGCTCCTCGCTGTGCCGCACCACTTCCTCCATCTGTTTCTTTTCGGTGATGTCGATACACGACCCGATGTAGCCGGTGAATTCGCCGCTGGCCGTGTACCGAGGCGCACCCGAGTCCAGTATCCACCGGTAGGAATTGTCGGCGCGAAGCAGCCGGTATTCGATGGTAAACGGTTTTTGCTGGTCGAATGCACTGTAATAACTCGCCTGGTAGTTGCGCAGATCGTCGCCATGGAGCGACTGCGTCCAGCCCGTGCCCAGTTCGTCGTTGAGGCGCCGGCCGGTGAATTCGAGCCAGATCCGGTTGAAGTAGGTATAACCCTGATCAGGGCCGGACATCCAGATAAGCGCGGGCACGGAGTCGGCAATCTGGCGAAAATGGGCTTCTTTTTCGAGCAGCTCCTGGTTCACCTGGTCGCGAACCATGAGCTCCTGCTGGAGGTCGCGATTCTCCCGGCTGAGTTGCGCGCGTTCCGTGCGCGTGCGCGCCTCGATAGTGGTGTCCATCCGCTTCTTCTGGGCGTCGATCTGCCCGAAAAACCGCTTGACGCGCAGAGAGGCGACGGTAAGGCCCCAGATAGCAACGAGGGCAATGGCGCGGACGAGGGCATCGAAGAAGAAGCTCTCATCGCCGAGAGTTACCAGAAAGGCAAAAACAGAAAGGGCCGAAGCCAGGATCGCCAGCAGGATCGTTTGATGCCGGCTATAGATCCACAGGGTCGAGACGGTAACGAGCAGGTACGGTGCGCCGCCGGCGACACCGATAGAGGTAAGGATCTCCAGAACGAAGAACACTACCGACGACACAATGCCCAGTAGCACCAAGCCAAATTCGCGCTTTGGGGAAGCATTCATACGCGGTTATGCACTAACTACTCGAGGAATCAGCAGCGGCGCCCGGGGGGTGAGGGGCGGCTGTCGGGGCAATGCGTAGTATGGGTGTCGCGACTGTACGACAAAGCTGAACGACAAACGAGCCGAGGTCGAGACTTCGCCTCAGGGCTGTGCGGGCGATGCGCGGGCTGCTACGGTCTCTGCTCTCACCAGGCGTCGGGGGGATGACGCGGTGACACTGCGGTTGCGGTACACCACCGACACACAGGGGCAGAGCTCTCACAAAGTATACGGATCGACTGTCTCGCCTTTCCGAACATACTGTGCTGGATGTGTCACAAAATGATGGCGTTGGAGCCACGGCAGAGGATCCGCTCGTTCCTCTACCGTCATCCCAGCCGGCGTCCTCAACAGAACACTACCTTAGATTTCGCTTAAGGTATAGGCAGCTAATCCGATACATCTGGTAAGCACATCAAAGAGAATGGACGGAGGTCACTACGGTGGGGTAGGACCTCCGTCCTGCACCTCTCAGAACAGACAGTGCGATACAGTCGAGGGTGGTATAAAAGCGGAAAACCGGTGGGGTCGACTGCTTTCGCTCGGCTTATGGATGTATCGACGCCGGCGCCGCGTTCATTAACGCGGTATAGGAAGTTTTTTCCTTTACGGTGTTTGTTGGTTGAAATAGCACTGCTAGCGGCCGTTCAGCACAAACGGCGACCAGTAGAATGGATCCGCCAGGTGATCGGACGAGGCGATGAGCCGTCGTTTGGCGTCGCGCAGGGCTTCCCCCTTTGGTAATCCGGCCAGCACGCCTTCATAAAAATGAGTCATGAGCCGAGCCGTGGTCTGATCCTGGACGTTCCACAAGGAAACGAGTACATTCCGGGCGCCGGCGAAGAGGAATCCGCGCGTCAGCCCGACCAGCCCTTCGCCACGCATTTGCCGACCGAGACCCGTCTGACAGGCGCTCAGCGTGACGAGTTCGGCGTTTAAATCCAGGTTGTAGATCTCGGCAAGTTCCAGCACGCCGTCGTGCCCGCCGGTAGTATCGTCGAGTAGGACGATGCCGGAGAGCAGCGGATCGTCTTCACTGACAAAGGCATGGGTGGCCAGGTGGACGAAGCGATAATCTCGCAGCGCCTCGCGAATGCTGGCTTCGGTGGCCTGCTCCTCAAGAAATACGCGCGTTTTACCTCCAAACAGTGCGCCCAGCCAACCGCGGCTGGCTACAAATAGCTTCTCAATGCTTTTGACTTCATCGAAGGTCGCCGGAAGGAAACCGCGATTTAACGCCCCATCGGGCGCGGGGAGGTTTTCGGCGAGCAGGGCGGCCCCCCGTGTGCCGGCGAGAAGTTCGTCCATGAACACAGGCGCAAACGCCACGAAGTTGCGGGCCGCCGGCGGGTGTTCCACACGGGTATCGACATAGAGGGTCGACGAGTAGGCATAACTGATGGAATAGGAGTCCAGCAAATACCGGAGGCCCGTATACGACGGTGCGCCGCCAGCGGCGGGCGCGGACAACAAGGTCTCGAAGGGGAGTTGGCTGAGAAACGCGTCGGGGACAATGGTGACGTGGGTCCCTCGGATAAACGGCGCCAAGGGCGCGACAAGTTGTTGGTACAGTCGGTGTCCGGTTTCAGCGAATGCGGCAGTGTTGCGATCGACGATCGCGGTCCGCAAGGTCTCCACATCGTCCGCCAACGTCGAGTCAATCGCCGTGGCGGTGACATCGACGCTGGCCGCGGTCACCGCGAAGGCATACAGCGAATCGGCTCCGACGAAGTATTCGACGAGTGTATCCTCCGTTCCATGGAGCGCAGCCTGGATGTCGGCCAGCGAAGCCGTGGTCGTCTGGTGCTTGAGCTTGAAATAGGCGGGGTAAGCGGATTCGAAGCCGGCGATCAGTGCTTCGTATTCCCGCTTCAGGGCGAACACCTTGCCTTTCCATAGAGTCACCCGAGCGCTGTCCGCGGCATCGAGTTGCCCTTCTTCTTCCTTGAGGCTGCGGGTGTAATAGGTGAGGCGTAGACGGATGTCTTCTTCGCGTTCCAGGAGCGAATCCGGGATGTTCGCATAGTGCCGCGCGCGCGCCGCCGTGATGGAGGAGGCTAGCACACGGCCCCGGCTCTGCTCGGCGAACGCGAACGCGGCCTCCTGATAGCCCGCGTCGCCCGTCAACCGGAACATCCGCAAGGCGGTGCCGATCGCCGGCTCGTAGAGGACGTGCGTGCGTTCGACCCATGCTAGTTGGGACGCCTCGGTCGACAATTCGCGCAGATAGGCCTGCACCAGGTAGCCGGCCTGCCGGTAGGCATCGTAGGCGGCACGCACATACCGCTCCTCCCCTTCGCGATCGAAGAGGGTAGTTAACACGCCGGCCTTTAGGACGAGCGTGTCAAAGAGACGGTCCTCGGAGGCCGCTTGGTGCGTGCGTATATCAGGATTAGATAAGTGATTCTGGTCGCCAAACGCCGGTACATTGACGTAAATAGCCCTCTGCAACAAGGCCATGGCCTCATCGGGATCGCCATCGGGCTCCGATTGCATGGCGCCTAACTCATTGATCGCTTGCGCCATGGTGCGTCGTTCCGTACCACGCGCCTCGAGTATTCCGAGCGCTCGCTCAAATGACGCTACCGCCTGCGCCTTTTTCCCCAACTTTCTGTATACCGAAGCCATGTTGAGCAGGGCGACAGCCGTCTCGTTCCGCCGGTCTCCCTGGCTGCGCAGACTCATCGCATGCGCCTCCTCATACTGACGCATGGCAGCCATCATGTCCCCTTTCTCCTCGTGCAACAAGCCCAGGCTGAGGTGGGCCTGTATCATATCCGGATGGTCCTGACCATACTGAGCTTGCACCATCTGACTCGATTGCTGCAAGAGTGCCTCGGCTTCATCATAGTGACCTAACTTCATCTGGGCGCTTGATTTCTGGCGAAAAATCAGGTGCATCAGCGGGTGCCGCATGTATTGCTGCGTATCGAGGGTCGCCAGCGCGTGATCGAGATATTCGATAGCCCGGTCGTATTTTTCCTCGTAGATGTGCACGCGCGCTATGCTGTAGTACCCGCCGGCGATATCGATATGGGTCTTGCCGAACAAGACCTCGCGTATGGTGATAGCCTGCTGGAAATACCTCAGCGACTGCTCGTAATCATGCAAGACCAGATAGACGTTGCCCAGATTATGATACGTTGACGCCATGTCATTGTGATGGACGGGCAAGACGGCTAAACGTATCTGCAACGCCTGTTGGTGGCTCGCCAGCGCAAGGTCGATATTACCCAGATTAGAGTAGATGGAAGCGAGATTGTTATGCGTTCTGGCAATGCCCATGCTGTCCGAGACCGAGAGGGCTGTTGTCAATGCCAATCGCTGCTCATAGTGGGCTTTCGCCTGTTCCAGATCGCCTTTCAGGTGATGATACAGTCCGATATGGTGGTGGCTTTCAGCGACACGTGGCGACTCCGCACCAAACAATGTCTCCCGGATCCGCAACGCGTCAAAAAAGTGGCGCTCCACGGCGTCCAGATCCCCTCGAACGCGGCTACTATTCCCCAGGATGTCGTAGGCGTCGGCGACGAGGGGATGGTATTCACCCAGGACCGGAAGCGCCGAGGTCAAGGCGCTATCGACGAGGGCGTACGCGTCATTGAAACGCCCCTGATCCAGGTGAAATCGACCTTCCAGGAGGGCGGTTTCAAACTGACCCTCGACCTGAGGGCTGCCGGCATATAGCTGTTTCGCGCGTACGATCGGCGGCCAGGCGGAATCGTATTCCGCGGCCAGAAGCCAATCGCCGGCCTCGGCCAGCAGGAGGCGGGCCACCATCGTATCGGGCAGGGCCGAAACGGCGATGGCCAGGAGCGGCTGCCGTTCGTTTCCTTCTCGGTCCGACTCACGACAGCCGGCGACGAATAGGATCAGTAGAACACTAAAAATGACGTGTACGCGGAGCAGTACCAGGGCGGGGGGCATGGTGCGCATTCTCGATCATCGACCGAACGGGGACTGGCGGCCGCGGGCATCGGTCCGTTGCCCACAAGCGGGAGCAAAAATGTGATCGGCGGATGATTTAAGCCAGCGGTTCAAAAAATATCATCGTGCGCTCATTTTCGGATGGGTGTCCCCAAAAAAGAAAAGACCCGGCCCCGCGGATGCGGAGCCGGGCTCGGGTACGCAAAGAAGGGTCGTGCGCACTAAGGATCTTTCGAGAGAGGATGTCTGAGAGGAGCTGAGCGAAGAGAGGTTCGAAAGAGAAGGGTGTACTCAGCTCGCGGAGAGCCTGGCTTCCCCCACCCGGAAGCCAGGCATCTCTACGACGCTATCGCTCTATCACTGTCTGTTGAAGTGCGGAGACAGATTTGCCTATGTCCAACGGCGGAGCGTTCAGGCCGTATGCGCAAGAGGCGCTTCCCCCACCCGGAAGCTTTTCTTGTGCGACCCATCCACTCGGCGGTCGAACTGGAGACATGCTTGAGAAAGAAGTGAATCAGAACCGCTCCATCTTGCGGCCCTGATCTGGAAGAAATCTACAACATCCCTCAAGGCCTGTATGCAGGCATATCTGCGGAACCTCGTGCCCTACAAAACACCTACAGATGTAAGCCCTGGCTTATAAAAGTGATTATGCATCGGGGGTGGGGGGAGCGGATATGGCGTACACGCTGTAGGGGAAACACCTGGGCGCTCGCCTGGACTGGGCGGAAGGCCGGCGCCAGCGCGAAACGGCATACGCCGGCCGTTGAGGAAGATCGAAGAGGAGTTGGAAAACCGCTAAAATTCACAGCCAGGACCCTTTCCCCCCACCTGGAAGGCGGGTCCTGGCTGCGACGCTATCGCTCTGTCACTGTCTTTGAGATGTGCTGTAGACAGACATGTGCGGTGCAGAAACACCGTCATGCATCCACAAGATAGATCGAAAATCACCGATGGCGCTGTAGGCGTGTTTGCTGTAAACGCTGTAGTCGAAATGACCTACAACGTGTAGCCCCACTTACATACTCACCCGCTTCAGTAGCGTCGGGGCCGCAACTTTTTGTGAGGTCTTTTTTGTCGGAGCAGGGTGTAGCCCGCAAAAATGGCTGGCGAACTCCAGCGCGCGCAGCTCCGACCAGTACAGATTGTCGGCGGCCAACCGCACAAACCCTACATGCCCGCCATGTCGGGGCGTCTCGAACGTGAGGGCCGGGTTGGCGCCCGCCTCGCGGGCCGGGTAACACGCACGGGGCAAGAAGGGGTCGTCAAGGGCATTGACGAGCAGCGTCGGCCGACGGATGCCGGGCAGGAACTGCCTGCTGCTGCTGCTCTTCCAGTAGGCTTCGGCGTCTTCGAAGCCGTGGAGACGTGCGGTGAAGTGGCTATCGAATTCCCGAAAGGTGCGGGCGGCGAGCCCTTCGAGCCCTACTTCCCCGGGGAAGTGGGCTTCGAGCTTGCGAATCTTGCCCCGCAGCTGGTGCATGAATCGGAACTGATACACCGCGTTGGCCGGCCGCGAGAGCGCCTCGGCGCACGCCCCCAGATCACAGGGCACGGAAAACGCGATGCCTCCGCGCACGGCGGCCGGCGCATCGCCGCCGCGCTCGCCGAGATATTTAAGCGTCAGGTTGCCGCCGAGGCTGAAGCCAATGAGGACGATGTCGTGGTAACCGAGCGAAATCGCGTGGGACACGACCGTATCGAGATCCTCGGTGGCCCCGGCGTGGTAGGACCGCGGCCGGAGATTCACTTCGCCGCTGCAGCCCCGGTAGTTCCAGGCGAGGGCATCCCAGCCCTGATCCAGGAAGGCGCGCGCCATCCCACGCACATACCCGCTTCTCGAACTGCCTTCCAGGCCATGGCTGATCACCACCAGCCGCTTCGAGCCCCCATCGCCCACCCAGTCGAGGTCGAGAAAGTCGCCATCCGATGTCCCGATGCGCTCCCGGCGGTAGCTCACGGCGCGCAGGCGGCGCATGAACATCGGGTAAACGGTCTGTAGATGGCCGCTTTGAAGCCAACGCGGCGTATGGTACAGTTCGGCGTGCTTCACAAGCGACGACGATCGATTGATCATGCGCATATCCCTATAAATCCCATCATCCGTCCCGTGGCGCCTCCTTCGGCCCGGTGTGAAAAAAACGTGGTCGTCTCTGTGTGGGTGCAGTGGGGCGACACTTCGATGGCGGCCGGCGCCAGGCCGGCCTCGATCAGCTGCGCCACAATCGCCCCCTTCAGGTCGACATGCGGCTTCCCCCCCGGTGCGCGTACGATAAACCGCGCGTCAAAACATGCTGCCACTTCAGGGCCCACCTCAAAGCGAGCGACCGATATACAGGGGCTGATGTACGCGCGAATCATCGCGAGCGCGA
>JAWXAX010000165.1 GCA_034439735.1 Rhodothermales bacterium
GAGGGGGCCGGGGGTTACAATTCGAAGCCAACGCCAAAACTAAAGTCGAGCACAGTGAACGGACCGTACATCGAATGGGCCGGCATCTGAGAAAAATCGCCGACATAGCGAAATCGGCTTTGCGCCAGTAAGAACACGTGTCGACTGATAACCATACGCATACCCATCGAAGCCTCGGCGCCCAACTGGACACCGTAGTGCTGGTCGAAACCGGTCGCCGTTTCGCCACCGGGTACTCCATCGCGCCGCGTCCTCTCGGAGAAGACGTGGGAAGAAATGCCCACCCCGACCACCGGATGCAAACGAGGCGTTAACGCTGGCAGCGAGTACGAATAACTGAACGTGATGGGGACGGATCGGTACTTCCAGTCCGACTCCAATCGAAAGCGGCGTTCGTATTCCCGCGGCACGGACGAGGCTCGGAAGTACTCACCCGAGACGTTGAGTGCGTGAGGGCCCCCAAGCGGCAGGCGTAACGAGACGGTGTGAGCCGACGAGGCGTAACCGGATGACGACAGCGAAAGTCGATCGTTTTCCATCAGAACTGCCAGCGAACGCATCCATTGAGCCTGTACCCGCTGCATGCCCACACAGGCACTGCAGAGGACCAGACACAGGAGGCATCGCGTGGTGGTTCGACAGATCATCGACATTCGCTCGGCTAGGGACGCATCAAACTCGATTCAACAAGGCCACGCCGGCATCGGGGGGGACGACCGGTGTCGTACACACGTGTATCTGACGAATGTATCGGTCGATCGAGGCGAGGCTTAAACGGAACGTGGTGGATCGTTCTGCAATCTACGGCAAAGACGCACCAAGGCGCACCCTGGTTACAGAATAGTAACTCGGGGGCGCCGTGCCGTGGTATGTCGTTCACGTAGTCCGACCCGTTTTCGTTCCCCGGGGGCCAGACATGGAGCCAGGTCAACTGAACCGCTCACCATATCATCGTCGCGGCTGACCAGGAAAGCATAATCGGGTGACACCATCGTTACAAGTACTCAACGCCGGCGGCTATTTGTTCGCCGCCAGAGCCGCTGACCGATCCCACATCTTGAGGGCTTCGAGCAGCTCGGGGTCAATCGAATTCACAATCGGGTGCCACACGCCACTGCCGTACAACTGGCGGGCGATGAGCGCCTTGAGTCGGGTTTCGAGCGTCAGACGCTCTGCCGCGGCATCCGTCATGGCAAACACCTTGTTTTCCATCGAAACCAGATTCGGGTCGGACGTCAGCGTGAGGCCTTTTTCGGCCGCATATACCCAGAAGGCGTCCCAGGCCGCATCGTCTACTTCGTAGGTATGGATAAACGCCTGTTGCGCGTCGGCCCAGCGTGAGCGGTACGGCTGCTCATGGGTCTCGAACCACTCACGGGCGAAGAGCTGGTCCAACTGGTTCCCGATGATGGCGGCTGTAACCGGCGAGGTCAGGGTGTCGAGCGGAACGATATAGTCCGGCAAAATACCACCGCCGCCGAACACGATTCGGTTGTGGGTCGTCCGGTACTTGAGCGAATCCGGCACGCTGTCCACGTAATCGTTCAGGCTGTACGTGTCCTGGTGGCTGAGCGACTTATTCTCATAATACGCGTCCAGATCCCCGCCCTCGTAGGGCGTCTGGATGAGGCGGCCGGATGGGGTGTAATAGCGGGAGATCGTCATCTGGAGCACACTCTTGTCTGGCAGTTCAAATTGGGACTGTACGAGCCCCTTGCCGAAGGTGCGCCGGCCGACGATGAGCGCCCGGTCGTGGTCCTGTAGCGCGCCGGCGACGATTTCGCTGGCCGAAGCGGAGTATTCGTTGACGAGGACGATCACCGGCTGGGTTTCAAGCACTCCGCCGGCCGAGGAATGCTTCACCTGGTCGAATTGAGCATTCCGGCCTTTGGTATACACGATGATCTTGCCATCGCCGATCATCTCATCCGCAATTTTTACGGCGGACTCCATGATGCCGCCGCCGTTGTACCGCAAATCGACCACCAGGCGCTTCATCCCTTGCGCGGTGAGCGAATCGACGTGCTGCTTGAACTCATTGTAGGTCGTCATCGCAAACCGCCCGATCCTCACATAACCGGTCTCGTCATCGACCATATACGAGGCGTCGATCGTGTAGAGCGGGATCTTACCGCGTTTCACGGTAAAATAGACGGGTTCGCGAGAGCCTGGCCGCACGATGGACATCTTGACGCGCGTTCCGATATCCCCTTTCAGATGTTTCTGCACTTCATTCGATGAGAAACCGACGGCGACGGTGTCATCGATGGCGACGATCCGGTCCCCGGCGAGCACACCGACCATCTCGCTCGGCCCGTCAGCCACCGTGGACACCACGCGAATCGTATCCCGGATGATCTCGAACATAATTCCGACGCCGCCGAACGAGCCCTTATAACTCTCCTGGATCTCTTCGATCTCGTCCGAGCTAATATACAGCGAGTGCGGATCCAGCTCCGCCAGCATGCCGTTCACGGCGCTATCGACCAGCTTCTTGGGATCTGCTTCATCGACGTATTGCCGCTGGATGACCAGAAACGCATTCTCGAGCTTGCGAAGCTGTTCATACGTATCCGTATCGGAAAGCACGGATTCGATCTTCATGCCGAGCACAAGCCCGATCACAAGCAGCACAAATCCGGGAATCACGTAAGTCTTTTTCATGCGATGTGTCGTCCTTGTTGAGCCGGCGGTCACCGCCGACGGACGGCCCTGACGCGCCTCAGGCCAGTCGATCGGTTTCCGAAAATAACAAAAAGATAAACGGTATTCATTCGCCCGAGCAGGCATTTTGTTGCAAGGTCCCACCATTTCTACCAGGTAGTTCTGGCGCACCCAACCCCTATTAATATCAGCCGGATGGCGCCAGGGGTAAAAGGGTTCAAGGTCTAATGTCTACTGTTCACGGTAGAAGGAGCTGATCTTAAACCTTAAACCTTTGGCCTTGAACCTCGAGCCTGTAACCTTTCCCTCCCCCCCCGCGTCTTTCCCCGCAACTGATCAGGAGTACCGGAAACGCGGTATGCGCACACGGGGCAGCACGTGACCCAGCGACAATTCGAACAACACGTTTTACACTTACAGCACCGGGTGTTCGGGTTTGCCTATCATTTTCTAGGCGATCGCGAAGAGGCGGAAGATGTGACGCAGGAAGTCTTCATCCGCTTCTGGAACCATCGTCAGGAGATCGACGGCGGCCAGCCCATCGGGTGGCTGTTGCGGGTAACGCGTAATGCGTCAGTTGATGCGTTGCGCCGGCGGAGCGCGTACCGCAAAACCATCACGGGGGACTCCGGCCGCGTGGATATCGCCCACGGCGATACGCCGGGCCCGGCCCGGGACGCCGAAAGCAACGATTTCCGCACTCTCTTGAACCTCGCCGTCGACCGACTTGGCGAGCCATACAAAAGTCTGGTTCTCCTGCGCGAAGTGCAAGACCTGAGCTACCAGGAGATCGCCGACACGCTCGAACTCCCCCTGACAACTGTCAAAGTCTACCTTCATCGCGCCCGGAAAATGCTGCGCGTACATCTAACCGAGGTGATGCATCGTGAACCCTATTGACGATTCGCGACCGACCGACGCCTGGATTGACGAGCGCCTGGAGGCGTTCCTCGATGGCGATTTGCCCCCCGAGGAGCTTGCCCGCATGGAACGTGTCCTGGCGAACGACCCCACCTGGCACGTGCGGCTCACCCTGGCCACCCGGATCCAGGCGGAACTGCGCGCCTCGTTCACGCCGGCCGTGCCGGCCGGTCTCACCCGCGTCATCCTTTCCCGAGCGCGCCGCGCCCACCGGGCTCAGGTGTGGGGCGACTGGTGGCGAACTGGCCTCCAGACGTTCCTCGCGCGTTTCCGCGCCGCGTGGCAGCCGGCCCTCGCGCTGACCAGCATCGCCGCCCTCGCCACGTTCCTCTATCTTGCTGGCGGATTTAACGCCTCCCGCACGGCCCCTGCAACCGTGCCCGACGTCGAACAGGCCCTCGCCGAGGTCAAGTGGACGCTCGGCTATATCAGTAAAACGGGACGCAAAACGGGCGAATCGGTGCAAAGCGCCATCGGCCCTCTGTTACAAGGATCTCCCCATGAGTAACCCCATCCTTCCTATGAACCGCCCCTTCCCACACTGGACGATCGTCCTGGCCTGCCTGGCGCTCATTCGCCCCGTGCTCGCCCAGGACGAACTGAGCCAGGTGCCGGGTTATGTCGATTTTTCGGAATTGACCAGCCAGTTCGGCGAGGCCCCCACCCTCGAGGTGAACATCAAGGGGCAGCTCCTGAAGCTCGTCGCCGAAGCCTCCCGCGCGGACGACCCGGAGTTGGCCGACCTGCTCCTCGAACTTCAAGCCATCCAGGTACGCGGCTACCCCTTGCGGAGGGCGCAATTCCGTAGCATGGAACGACGATCGGAGATCCTGGCCGGCCAGTTGGAAGCCGACGGCTGGGAGACGGTGGTCAACCTGCGCGACTTCGGCCAGTATGTGGACATGTACGTCAAACAAAACGCCACCGCCATTGAAGGCATGGTGCTCCTGGTGCTCGACAGTGAAGCCGGCGAGACGGTGTTTATCAACATCGTCGGAAATATCGATCCACAAGAAATGGGGCGCATCGGCAGCAAATTCACCACCGCCCCGCTCGAAGACATCACACCCTGACCTATCGCCGCCATGCGTATTGCCACCCTTCTGCCAGCCCTGTTGCTCGCTGCCTTCACCGCGGGATGCGGCCACCTCAATGAGATGAGCGCCCTCCGTCGCGACATCGCGGAACAAACCCACACGAAATTTGACCCCGGTGTCGCCTTCTCGCTTGGGCCGGGCATGACACAGACGGCCAGCTGGATCACCCGGCACGTGGACGACTCGGACGCCTACCTGGTCAGCCGAGCGCTTCGCGATGTCCGCCGCATCAAAGGCGCCGTATACCCGCTGGACGACGCCGGCGACCTCGACGCCCTCGACGCCCGCACGCTGCCCCACTTCACACGGAACGGATGGGAGCTCGCGCTCAAAACCGTAGATCACGGCGATGTCTCCTGGGTGTTCTATCGCGAACGCCGCGGCTCGGTCCGCGACCTCTACACGGTGGTCCTGACGGACTCCGAACTCGTTCTGGTCCGGGTTCAAGGCCACTTGAACGCCTTGCTCGACCTGGCCATCGAGGAAGCCGAAGGCGCGGGAACGACCATCGTGGACCTCGACTTCTGAGCGCCACGCGGCTATTTCGCGCTGGTCTGGAATCCCCACAAGGGTGTGACGATAAGCGCAGCCCGAACGTTTAATGGGTGGCGCGTTCAAGCGAGGGAGTGTTGAAGCTCAACGCGCCCACGTTCTTGGTTCCCGCACCCGTGTCCACCACCCCCGCGCCGGCCCGCCGGCCCTCGTCTCGCCGCTTCCGGCTGCTGTCCGTCTATGGCGCCGTGCTGCACATTGCGTTCAGCTACCTCGGCCTCCACGTCGCCGGCCGACTGCGGGGGAGTGCGTGGAAGGAGCGACATCTGCCGGTCTACCATCGGCGCAACGCGCGGCGTGCCGAGCAGATGATCCTGCGCCACAAAGGCCTGTTTATCAAGGTCGGGCAGCTCATCAGCATCCTCACGAATTTCCTCCCGGAGGCCTTCCGCGCCGGCCTTGAAGGGCTGCAGGACCAGATCCCTCCGCGCCCCTTTTCCGAGATCGAGCACAGGATCCAGCGTGAGCTTGGCCTGGGCCCCGATGCCCTGTTCACCGACTTCGAGCGCGAGCCCATCGCCAGCGCCTCGCTGGCCCAGGTCCATCGCGCCCGTCTGCCGGACGGCCGGCTTGTGGCGGTGAAGGTGCAGCATGTAGCTATTGAAGAGACGGCCAGGATCGATCTGCGGACCATCCGAAACATCCTCCGTGTCGTGGGCGCCGTCTTCCGCATCCGCGGATTGGACACCCAGTATCAACAGCTGGAAGCGATGATCGCCGAGGAGCTCGATTTCGAACAGGAAGCGCGCAATATCGCCCAGATCGCGGCCTCCTTCACCGACGACCCCCGTACGCGTCTGCCCACCGTCGTCCCCGAGCGCTCCAGCCGGCGTGTCCTCACCACCGAGTTCGTCGAAGGCGTTAAAGTCTCTCACCTCGCCGCGCTCGATGCACTCGGCATCGATCGCGAGGACCTGGCCCGGCATCTTGTACGGGTGTATTGTCAGATGATCTTCACGGACGGCCTGTACCATGCCGATCCCCATCCCGGCAATATCCTCGTCCAGTCCGACGGCGGCGTCGTATTCCTCGACTTTGGCGCCGTCGCGCATCTCTCGCCCGAGATGAAGGCCGGCATTCCCGAGTTTCTCGCCGGCGCCATCGGGCGCGACCCCGATCGGATCGCGCGCGCCCTGCGCAATATGGGCTTCATTGCCCACGGCGATGCCGAGGCTACCGTCCGCCGGCTGATCGACTACGTCCACGAGCAGTTTCTCGCCGATCTCCCGATCGAGGCCATCCACCTCGACCAGATCAACGCCGACACGGCGCTGGCCTCCAAACTGGAGATGTACGCCGACCTGCGCCGGATGAACATTTCGTTGCGGGAGCTTACCGACACGTTCCAGGTGCCCAAGGACTGGATGTTGCTTGAGCGCACCATGCTGCTGCTACTCGGCCTATGCACCCACCTCTACCCATCCATGAACCCGATGCAGATCATCCGGCCCTATGTCGAAGAGGTGGTGCTGGGCGAGGAGCGGGATTGGGCCGGGTTTTTTGGCGCCCTCGTCAAGGACGTAGCCCGTACCGCGCTCGCGATTCCCAAGGAGATGCATCGCATGCTTGTACGCGCCAACCAGGGTGAACTGGAAATGCGCATCACCGGCTTAAAGGAGACGACCCATCTCATATATGCCCTGGGACACCAGTTCTTGTTTGGGGTGCTCGCCCTCGGCGCCGGCGCCCTCGCATTCACCGCTCGCACCGCCGGCGACGATGCCTGGGCGAGCGGCTGGCTCATCGTGGCCGGCCTCTGCACCCTGTTTATGATCGGCGCTTACCTCTCGGCCCGCCGATGGCACGGGCACTGAGCCATCGAACCCACGACTCCGCCTGGAATATCGGCTCTACCAGCGTATCATGACATACCTGGCGGCCGAGGTGGCCCATCGAAACCGGACCAGCCTCCGTTCGTATGCGATCCTGCTTTCTAAACTGAACTCTGGAAAAACAATGCGTAGCAAAGGCACGCTCGTCGTACTGATCGTCATTCTCGTGGTCGCCTTCGCCGGATGCGCCGGATGCGGCTCGTACAACAGTCTCGTATCGCTGGACGAGGGCGTTGAAAACGCCTGGGGCAACGTACAAACCCAGTATCAGCGTCGGGCTGATCTCATCCCGAACCTGGTTAATACCGTAAAGGGCGCCGCCAACTTCGAGCAGAGCACCCTCGAATCCGTCACCAATGCGCGGGCGCGGGCCACGCAGATCAATCTGTCGGTCGATGACCTGAACGACCCGGCGAAGCTGCAGCAATTCCAGGAAGCCCAGGCCGAACTCGGCCGCTCCCTTGGCCGGCTGCTCGCCGTTTCCGAAAACTACCCCGAGCTCCGCGCGACGGAGGCGTTCCGCGATCTGCAGGTACAGCTCGAGGGCACGGAAAATCGCATTAACACGGCGCGTAGAGACTACAACGAGTCCGTGTTAGGCTACAACACGACCGTGCGCCGTTTTCCGACCAACATGATCGCCGGCGTGTTCGGGTTCGACCGAAAGTCGCCCTTCGAGGCCGAGGTCGGCGCCCAGGCCGCACCCACCGTAGCGTTCTAGGCTGTTACGTTCAGCGGTACCGCTCCGTTGTCATCGGTCACGGATCGACTGTCGCCTGTCCTGGCGCTGTTTGACCCGTGGCCGGTGACTCTCCTTTCACACCGGCTCGAGGCCGCACGTGTTCGATTTCCTGTCGTTTTTTCGAGGTCCAGCCATCACCACCCTCATGGTCTGTGCGGTGGTGATGCTCTGTATACCGGCCACGGCGACCGCTCAACGTTTCGAGGTGATTGCACCGACGGGTCGTTGGGTGACGGATCAGGGTGAGTTCCTCTCGACCGCCGAGGAGCGCCAGCTCGAACAAAAACTCGCGACGTACGAGGACACGACCTCCACCCAGATCATCGTGGTCACGCTGCCTGACCTGGATGGCGCCGACCCGGGCGAGTACGCCACGGCGCTGGGTCGCGCCTGGGGCGTGGGCCAGAAAGGCCAGAACAACGGCGTGGTGATCCTGGCCTCGCGGGACGATCGTAAGGTATTCATCGCGACAGGATACGGTGTCGAGGGCGCCATCCCGGACGCCGTCGCCGGCCGGATCATCCGCAACATCATCGTCCCCTCCTTTCGAGAAGGGCGGTATTACGACGGCTTTTCACGGGCGGCCGACGCATTGATCCTGGCGGCCGCCGGCGAATTTGAGGCCGTGGTAGAACCCCGTTCCACCGGACCTGGCGCCGACTTCCTGGGGATCATCTTCTGGGTCGTGATCCTGATCGTCATCCTCCTCGCACGGTCCGGCCGCGGTGGGGGGGGCAAGCGGTACCGCAGCCGGAAACACGGCGATCTGCCGCTCATCCTGTGGGGTTCCATCCTGAACGATGCCCTGCGCCAGGGACAACGGGGC
>JAWXAX010000166.1 GCA_034439735.1 Rhodothermales bacterium
CGCCGGCGCGCCGGCGGCTCCACTCAAAATCCACTACGGCCTGCAACCCCACCATCTGTTCCTCGACGGAGGCTTCGGCGAGCTCCTGGAGGCGCGAATCGAGCGTGGTGAAGACATAGAGCCCATCCGCATAAAAATCGGTGCCGTTGGCCTTCGACCAATCGTTCAGCCACTGGCGGACATATTCGGAAAAGTAGGGCGCGGGTCCCCGGGTGATTTCGTTCGGGTTGAAGTCCGTAGCGACCGGCACTTCCGCATGCAGTGTCAGAAACGCTTCGCTCAGGTAGCCGTGTTTGATCATCTGGCCCAGGACCACATTACGACGGCGGCGGGCGTTGTCCGGGTTGCGTAGGGGGTTGTATGCGGTGATGGCTTTGAGCATGCCGACGAGCGTCGCGCTCTGCAGCGTGTCGAGTTCGGAGGCGCTGACGTTAAAAAACGTCCGCGCGGCGGCCTCGATGCCGAAGGCGTTGCTGCCGAACTCGACCGTATTCAGGTACATTTCGGCGATTTCAACCTTGGTATAGCGGCGTTCGAGTTCGACGGCCGTCACCATTTCCTTCAGCTTGCGGCTGATGGTCTGCTGCTTTCCGATCTCTTTGTTGTAGAGGTTACGGGCGAGCTGCATTGTAATGGTGGAGCCTCCCTGGACATCTCCCAGCACCGTTTTGATGGCGGCGACGTGGAACCGGAAGAGATCGATGCCCCAGTGGTCATAAAACCGGTGGTCCTCGGTGGCGATGAGGGCATTGTGGACGTTCTGGGAGATTTCTTCTCCCGTCACGGAGGAGCGGTTCTGGCGGGCGTACCGTGCGAGCTCGACGCCGTCGGCCGAATAGGCGATGGTAGCCAGCTGCAGGGACGGGTTTTCGAGTTGTTCGAGGGAGGGAAGGTCCTCCTCGCCGAGCGTGACGAGAAACAGCGTGATGGCGCCGAGGCCGAGGAAAAAGATGCCGGCGAGGGTCCCCACGGCCAGTGCGGCCTGCACTTTGCGTCGGTCCCCGAGGCGACGATGCAGATACCCTAAGATACCATCCGTCGGTGGTTCAGAGGAGCCCCCCCTGGACGCTATGAAATCATGTGCCGCCTTCGTGCGGCGAAGATCCGGATTGTTGAAGTACTCCCTGAGTTCCTCATCGGTATAGGGCCAGTCTTCAGGCATAGTGCGAGCGGCAAGCTTGGAGTGACGAGGTAGATCCTTTCAGTGATACGAAATGACGTTACGCGTTAAAACGTTGCGCGGTGAACGTTTTGGCGTTGAACGTTGCTGATCTTGGTACGCTCAATTTAGCCGCAAAGCCCAATTCTAAAACCAAACGCGTAACGCTTTAACGCGCAACGCACGTTTACAAAGCGGTTCCGGGCGGCTCCGAAGGACTCTCAACGTCCCGGGCGTCGCTCCCGTTCCATTGCAGCAGGTGAATCCCGGATTCGTCCAGTATAGCCAACGTACGTGATGTTCGCCAGCAGCCTGTGTTTACATAAACGCCCTCCGGCCAGCGTTGGATCTCCGGAACGTGGCTGTGGCCCATCACAACGAGGCGGGCCGGGGTGTCCGTCAGTGTCCGGTGTGCCTTTTCGCGCAGGGCGCGTATGACGGCCGGGTTGATGACGTCGGTGTGGATGCGCCGGAGGACGCCGCGTGCGAGGCGGGCTCCGAGGTCGGCCGGGAGGAGGTTTCGGTAGAGCCACACCGGCGCCGGATGTCGGAGCGCCGCCTTGAGGGCGGCATACAGCGGCACACGCGAGCCGAACTGGTCCCCGTGCGCGAGATACGCCGGCGTGTCGCCGAGGTCCAGATGCACATCGGCGCGTACGATCTGGACGCCCAATTCGTCGTGGAAATACGTGAGGTGCCAGGGGTCGTGATTGCCGAGGACATACGTCACGCGCCGGCCGGCGTCCACCCAGTCCGCCAGCAAGCCCAGCAATCGGACCCCGCCTTTTGGAACGAGGTGGCGGTATTCGATGTACTGGTCAAAAACGTCACCGAGCAGCACCAAATGGCTCGTCCGCGCCTCATGATGCCGCAGGCACTGGAGGAGAGCGGCTTCATGGTGGCGCTCGGTTTGACGATCGCCGCGGCCGAAATGCATGTCCGAAACAAAGAGTACCACGGCGTAGGAGCTTAAACGAGAGTATACTTGAGGAGAGTATACGTAGCGCAACGGAGCCTTCCCAGATGTATCAAGATACCTATCGGCCTCAGTTACAATTCTCGGTGTTTCCACCGGTTCTGAAGAACCTGCTCATCATCAACGGGCTCTTGTTTCTGGGGCAGATGGCTCAGGGGAGCCCGTTGTCGCAATTTCTCGATACGTGGCTTGCGCTCTGGCCGTTGGGGGCGCCGGATGCGATCATGACATCGCGCGGGTTGCGGACGATGGCCGACTTCTGGCCGTGGCAGCTGGTTACCTACGGCTTCCTGCATGGCGATTTTTTCCACCTCCTGTTTAATATGTTCGCGCTCTGGATGTTCGGGGCTCAGCTTGAGAATGCGTGGGGGTCGAAGCGGTTCGCGATCTTTTATTTCGTCTGCGTCGTCGGCGCCGGCCTGGTGCAACTCGTCACCCAATACCTGTCGGGTTCGTACGCCGTCACGGTAGGTGCCTCGGGCGGCGTCTACGGGCTGTTGCTGGCTTTCGGTATGACGTATCCGAACCAGATCATCTACCTGAATTTTTTTATACCGATCAAGGCCAAGTGGTTCGTAGCCGGTATGGGCGCCATATCCCTGTTCTCGGGGGCGACCGGCGCGGCGGACGGCGTGGCCCACTTCGCGCACCTTGGCGGCATGGTTTTTGGTCTCCTGCTCCTGCTCTACTGGCGTGGCCAACTGCCCCTCAAGCCCGAAAAAACGCTGTATTGACCGTTTAGGCAGGCGGGGCGTGCGCCTTTACGGAGGGACATGAAATCGCTTCGGGTGTGTAAACCTTCTCGGACGAGGGTTGTATTAACCGAGCATCGAACATGCCGGTACGTGTCGACCAGAACGCCGGCCCGTGGATAAGCTGAATGAACGCCGTGAATCAATTCCAATCCTGGTATCGCATGCAGCCGCCGGCGTTGCGTGCGTTGCTGACGATCAATGTCGTCCTGTATGCGGCCTGGCTGATTCTTCGCTTCGTGCCACTGGTGGGGGATTTTGTGTATGCCCATCTGGCCCTGAACGCGGATCTGCGTACGGTCATCTTCAAGCCCTGGCAGTTCGTCACCTACAACTTTCTCCATCTCGGGACCAACTTCTGGGGGCTGATTCACATCCTGTTCAACATGCTCTGGTTGGTATGGATCGGCCGGGAGTATGAGGAATTACACGGCGCCCACCGGTTGATGGCGGCGTATCTGATCACGGGTGTCGGCGGCGGCGTGCTCACGGTCCTCCTGCATCTGATTTTCCCGGGGGTAGCGGCCTTCAGCGGCATCGTTCACGGGGCCTCGGCGTCGGTGTTGGGGATTATGATGGTGGTGGCGATCCAGTATCCGTTTAAGACAGTGGGCCTCATGTTCATCGGCAACATCCGGTTGCTGTATCTGGTCCTGGCCGTCCTGGCGCTGAATGTGGTGTTCATGTCCGATAGCAACACGGCTGTCGCGGCGCATCTGGGGGGGGCGCTGTTCGGGTTTCTGTACGCCAAAGCGGAAAGCCGGGGGGTGGATCTCTCGTCCTGGGCCCGGATCTTCTTCCGGCAGCGTACGCCCACGCGTAGCAGCGCGCAACGCGGCCGCACGCAGCCTCCGGAGGGTGTTCTGAAGCGGATCGAAAGCTGGCTCGCCACCCGTCAGAGCCGGCGCGTCCCACGGCCGGCGCCGCCAACGGTGTCCCGCCCGTCGGCGGCGGAAGTGGAACTCGATGTCGCCGAGCCTTCCGTTGAAAACGAAGTCGATCGCATCCTCGATAAGATCAGCGCCAGAGGATACGACGCCCTGACGGCCGAGGAGAAGCGCATCCTCTACGAGGCCAGCCAACGCTAACGTGAGTTCGAATCCTTCGGCGCATCGTTTTCGATGGTGGGCGTTTTACCTGCTCCACATCGTTGTTTTAGGCGTTTTTGTAGGCGGTTATGCCGCCCGCTATATCCACCCCGAGACATTCTGGTGGCTGCAACTGATCGCGGTAGGGTTGCCCTATCTATGCCTCGCCCTGATCCCCTTTGCCCTGTTGGTTGTCTATGCAAGGGCATGGCGCCTGCTGGCGGTTTATGTCATCGCGCTCGGGCTGGTGCTCGTCCGGTTTTCGCCTTTTGTCGGCGGCGCGTCGGATCCGGGCGAAGGGTTACGGCTCCTCTCGTTTAATATCGGGCACCTTGAGTCCTACACTGCGGTCCAGAGTCCAGACGTGCTGGCCGAGGTCGTGCAGCAGATGGAATCCGACCTATACGTGTTTCAGGACCTGCTTATTCGCTACCGCCGGCGCGAGCAGCGCATCGTGAATTTCCAGGGTCTGGAAAAGAAACTGGGCGCGGCCGGCGTGGTCGTTCACGCGGAAGAAGGGCCCCGCATCGAGACCACCTTCCAGCCCGTCTGGGCGCGCACGGGGCAGGTCATTCTCCTGGAGGAGCGACGCATCAAGATGGCGACGGACGACTCCCTGTCGATGGGGGTGACGCGGTATCGGTTTAGCTGGCAGGGGCGCGAAGCGGTGCTGTATAACGTGCACCTCCGCACCTTTGGCGAGCGGAAGCCCTGGTCCGATGCCGAACGCCGCCTGCTGTCGCTGGATTTCTGGCGGTCGTATCTCGGGCAATACCGCCAGGCGTTTCTGCTCCGGGCCGTGGAGTCCGAAAGCATTCGCGCGTTGATGGATCAGGAGACGCTGCCGCTCATCGTCAGCGGCGATTTCAACAGCACCGTGCATAACTGGTCGTATGCGCACCTCGCGGCCGGCATGCAGGACGCCTTCTCAGAAGTCGGCAAAGGCTTCGGCTTCACCTACCACACCCGGTACCCCTTCGTCCGGATCGATCATGTGCTGGTTTCGCCGGCATGGGAGATCCGTAGCGCGGAGGTGATCCTAGCCACCTATTCGGACCACCGCCCGCTCCGCGTCGTACTCGGTTGGCGACCGTGACGAGCGGCCATCAGGCCAGGCTGTGAGTAGACGCCGGTTCCCGTGTATCACGCGTATGGCCGGTCGCAACCTCGCGGGGCCAACCGTCGTTGAACGCCACCCTTGATTCCAGCTTTTACTCAATAGATATGCAACGTCCCCGTCGTATTTCGCGTGCCGTTCAGGTTGGTTCTGTCCAGATTGGCGGCGGCGCCCCGATCTCGGTGCAGTCCATGACCGTCTCCAAGACCCACGATGTGGAGATCTGCCTCGCGGAAATCCGCGGCCTCGCGGAGGCCGGGGCGGATATCGTCCGCGTCGCGGTGCCGCGCCCCGAGGACGCCGATGCGCTGCGGGACATCGTGCTGGGCTCACCCGTGCCGATCGTCGCCGATATCCATTTCAATTACCAGTATGCGTTAAAAGCGATCGAATCCGGCGTGGCGAAAGTGCGCATCAACCCCGGAAACATCGGGAAGCCAGAGTGGGAACGGGAAGTCCTGCTCGCGGCAAAGGCGGCCGGCATCCCCATCCGCATCGGGGTGAATTCGGGCTCGCTCGAGCGCGATATTCTCGATAAATACGGGTATCCGCAGCCCGAAGCGCTCTACGAAAGCGCGATGCGACACGTCGAAATCTGCGCGGCGAACGGGTTCGAGGACATCATTATTTCGGTGAAGCACTCGGATGTGTTCTTCATGATCCAGGCCTACAAGCTGCTGGCCGAGCGGACCGATTTCCCCCTGCACCTCGGGGTCACGGAATCCGGCACGCTCAGCTCGGGCACGGTCAAAAGCTCGATCGGCATCGGCGCGCTGCTCGCCGAGGGCATCGGCGATACGATCCGGGTGTCGCTGACGACGGATTCGGTGAAGGAGGTGGAAGTGGGGCACCAGATCCTTAAGTCGCTCCGCCTCGGCCGGCCGGGCGTCAATATCATCGCCTGCCCGACGTGCGGTCGGCTGGAAGTCGACCTCTTTCGCATCGCCGAGGAGGTCGAGGCGGCCATCAAGAGCCGGCGCTTCGAGAAGGACCTCAACGTGGCCCTCATGGGCTGCGCCGTGAACGGCCCTGGCGAGGCCGCCGGCGCCGACCTCGGGGTGGCGTGTGGCCGCGGCCGCGCGCACCTCTTCAAAAAGGGCAAGATCGTCAAGACCATCGACGAGGATAAGATCGTCGACGCCATCATCGACGCCATCGAACACTGGGATGATACGCCCGTGCCGGCGGCCTGATCGCCGCCGCGTCAAGGGTAATTCACAGTCACTCCCTTGATCTTCATAATCCCTTTTCATTACTTCCCTGGCCTCACGTGTGTAAGCGCTTACACGGTCCATGAATAGGCGGCCGACCGGTCGCTGTGCCTATGCGGAAGGAAGCTACGATTTACGACATTGCAAACGCCGCCGGCGTGTCCATCGCCACCGTGTCGCGCGTGTTCAACAACAGCCCCCGCGTCTCGGCCTCCACCCGGGATCGCGTGTGTGTGGTGGCGCGGGAATTGGGGTATGTGCCGCATCCGACGGCGCGCAGCCTCGCGAAACGTCGGTCCCACTGGATATCGGCCGTCATCCCCATGATGACGAGTTATTTTTACCTGGAGGTGCTGCGCGGCGTGCAGGACAGCCTGGTGTGCAGCGACTACGACCTGGTGGTGCACAGCACGGCATCGATGGAGACGATTGATGACCAGCTGGCAAACGTGATCCAGCGCGGCCGATCGGCCGGCGTCCTGCTCTTTAGCACGCCGCTCGACGCCGAGCGCACCCGCCTGCTCCAATCGAGCCGGCAGCCGGTGGTGCTGGTGGATGTCTACCACAGCGACTTCGACGCGGTATCGATCGACAACGAACTCGGCGGCTACATGGCCACCCGGCACCTGATCGAGCAGGGCTACCGCCGGATAGGCATCATCACGGCCAACGCGGCCTCGGCGCCATCCATTGAGCGGGAAAAAGGATACCGACGCGCCCTGCGCGAGGCCGGCATCGCGTACGACGAGGCCCTAGTCCGCGCCTCCGACGACCCGGACTACCACGGCTTCACGGAAGATGCGGGGCGTAGCGCCATGGAAGGGTTTCTCGACATGGATACCCCGCCAGACGCCGTGTTTGCCGTTTCGGATATCCAGGCGCTGGGCGCGCTCCAGGCCATGCAGGAGCGCGGCGCCACGGCCATTGGGTTGATCGGGTTTGACGATATCATGATCAGCAAATACGTCGGCCTCTCTACCCTGCGCCAGCCTATGTATGAAATGGGCCGCGTGGCGCTCGAGAAGTTGTTGCGGCGCATCGAGGCGCCGGAGCGCCCCATCTCCCAGATGCATTTTAACCCGCGCCTCGTCGTGCGGGGATCGAGCGCGCCGGCCGCCGGCGAACTCGCCCACTCGACCCCAATCACCGGAATCGCCTACGTCTAGCGAAATGAGAAGGGCTCTGCCGGTACATATCCTCTGTGTGGTTTCCGCCATCCTCCTGCTGATCCTGTCGGGCTGCGGCGTGGGCGATGGGGCAGAAACGCTCCCGAGCGTCGCCCGGGTCGATGGCGAGGCCATCGGGGTGGAAGAATTTCGGACGCGATATGTCGGGTATTTACTGGCAACCGGACTACAGGATAACCCGCGACACCGCACGCACCTGCTCCATACACTGGTTGCCGAGCGACTGCTGGTACGCGAAGCGCGTGAGGCCGGCGTCGAAGATCGAGCCGGCTACGCCGCCGCCGCCGAGCGCATCCGCGAGAAATTGCTGATCGAACTCTACGTCCAGCGCGCCCTCTACGATACCCTCCAAATTTCCGAGGAAGACCTCCAGGCCATGTTTGTCCGCGCCAACACGACGGTCGAAGCCCGTCACCTCTACGCCCGCACGCTCGACGAGGCCCTCGCGCTACGCCGGCGCCTGGACGGCGGCGCTTCCTTCGAGGAACTGGCGCGCGAGGTCTTCGCGGACTCGGCCCTGGCGCACTCCGGCGGATCGGTGGGAGCGTTCAGCATCGACGAGCTGGATCCGTCCTTCGAAGAGGCCGCCTACACCCTTCCGATCGGCGCCATCTCCGATCCCGTGCGCACGCAAACGGGTTATTCGATCATCCGGGTAGAGGATCGCTTCACAAAGCCCCTGTTGACCGAGTTCGAATTCGCCACGCGGCGGGACCGCATGGAGCACTACGTCACCTACCGCCGCAAAACAGCCGCCCGCGCCCAACACGCGCGCGACCTCGCGGCTGCGCTTGTGCCGGTGTACGACGAGGCCCAGCTGGCCCGGTTGCTGCGCCAGATCGTTGGGCCCCCCGTGCCGGATACCCAGGAAGAGGCGTGGTTGCAGGCGGAACTGGTGGCGTCTGGCGCACCCGATGAGCGGCAGAGTTGGAGCGTCGTCCGCTTTCGCGAGGCAGCCGCATCGACGAGCGAGGCCCAGCGCGCGGCCGTCACTGACCGGGAGACGCTGATGGCGTTTATCGAGGGCTTGCTTGTGCGCGAGGCCATGCTCGGAGCCGCCGCCGAGCGGCGGCTGGAGGAGGAGGAGGCCTACGCGCGGGCGTTTGAAGCCGCGATGCGCGATTGGATCCGGGAAGAAGTCATGCGCGACCTGGCGCGGGAGGCGCCTGTTCTAGAGGACTCCGTGCGCGCGTATTTCGCCACTTTTGGCCAGGAGTTCAGCGAGCCGGCGCGAGTTCGCGTCTCCGAAATCCTACTTGACAGCCCCGTAGAGGCGGCCCGAATGCGTGATCTGGCTACGCCGGCGACCTTCGCGGAACTCGCGCGCGCCCACTCCATCCGCCCGGGCGCCGTCGCCACCGGGGGCGACATGGGGTATGTGGCGGCAGACCAACTGGGCGTCCTGGCGGATCCGGTGTTTGGGGCGTTGGCGGGTACGCTCCTCGGCCCGATCGAAGTACGCGGCCACTATGTGCTCCTCCTCGTAGGCGACCGTCAGGAGGCGCGCCCTATGGCATTCGAGGCGGCCCGGCCGCTGATCGAGGAACGGCTGCGAAGCGGGTCGATGGACCGCGTGCTCCGGGCCCGTATCGAACAACTCCGTAGCGAAAGCAACGTCGAGATCGACGAAGCCACGCTCACCCAGATGGCGATCAAAAAGACCCATGTATAAACGGAACGGGCTACGGCTCGACCTTCAGTCTATGGTGCGTATTCTGATGTTGATGGCATTAATTGCCGGCGCAGGTTCCAGTGCCCTCGCCCAGACCGGCAAGATAGCCGGCCGCGTCACGGAAGGCGCCACGGGTGAGCCGCTGCCAGGCGTCAACGTGTTCATCGAAGGCACGACGCGCGGGTCGACGACCGACCTCGACGGTCAGTTTGTGATGATCGGCGTCCGGCCTGGCACCTACACCATCATCGCCTCGTTCGTTGGCTTCGCCACCGAGCGGCGAGAAGGCGTGGGCGTCAACCTCGATCTCACGACTACCGTAGACTTCGCGCTGCGCGAGGAGGTGATTCAGGGCGAGGAGATCGTCGTCACGGCGGATGCCATCGCGGTCCGTAAAGACATCACCAGCTCCGAGGCCCGCGTCTCGGCCGAAAAAATTGACCAGCTTCCCGTGACCGAGCTCAGCCAGATCCTGGAAGTCCAGGCCGGCATTACCACCCGCGACGGCATCCATATCCGCGGTGGGCGGAGCAGCGAGGTGTTGTTCATGGTGGACGGCGTGCCGGTGTCCGACAGCTACGACGGCTCCCAGGCCGTGCAGCTCGAGAACGACGGCATCCAGGAGCTGCAGGTCATCTCCGGCACGTTCAACGCCGAGTTCGGCAACGCGATGTCGGGCGTGATCAATGTCGTCACCAAGGAGGGGAGGGGGGATCGATACACGGGATCGGTGGAGGCTTACGCCGGCGCCTACGTCGTTCCCGGCGGCGAAGGTCCGTCGGTGTTGCGCGGAACGGATGTGGCGGAGCTGCAGGACCCCGAGACCGGCATCCTATACCGCGACATCGACCCATACTCGTATCTCCCCCTCGAGCCGACGCATTTCGAGAACGTAAAGGTGGCGCTGGAGGGCCCTGTGTTTGGGGATCGGTTAACGTTTTTTGCCCTGGGCCGCTACTTCAAGAACGACGGCTGGCTCTTCGGCTCGCGCAACTTCAACCCGAACGGCACCCGCGGCGATAGCGCTATCGTGCCGATGAACGAATTCGAGAAATACAGTTGGCAGGGCAATCTGAAGCTCAAGCTCAGCCAGAACATGACGCTGAACCTCATCGGCCTCGGCTCCATCAGCCGTTCCGACGACCTCGGCGGCCGGTACCTGGGGTTCCGGTGGAATCCGGAAGGTATCCCCCAGTTCAAGGACGACGGCTACGACGCCAAGCTGAAACTGACACACATCCTTAGTTCGCGCACATTTTACACGTTCGACCTGGCGACATTTTTCCGAAAGGCAGAGTCGTACCTGTACGAGGATCCGTTTGATGCCCGGTACAACGACTTCCTGATCAATCCGCCCGACTCCGTGGTCACGGGCGGCGGCCGGTTCTTGCGCGGCGGGACCGACCTGGGCCACTTCAACCGGTCGACGCGCTCGTACATGGTCAAGTTCGACCTCTCCAGCCAGTTTGGCCGGCACCACCTGGTGAAGGCCGGCCTGCTCGCGCGGCTCGATCAGCTGGATTTTGAGGCGTTCAGCCTCATCCCCGCCGTCGATCCAAGCGGCAGTCCGGTCGTCCCGTTCCGGCCGGCGATCCCCGTCGAGACCTCCTCGGCCTTTAATGCCTTCGAAGGCGCCGAGCCGATCACCCTGAGCGGGTATCTGCAGGATAAGATCGAGTTCGACAGCTTCATCGTAAACGCCGGCTTCCGGGTCGATTACTTCGACTCGCGGGCGACGCTGCCGGCCGATTCCGAAGACCCCAACATCTTCAACCCGCTCAAGAAGATCAACCGCTTCCGCGACGCCAATGGCGACGGCGTCATCACGATCGACGAAGAGACGGCCGAAAACGCGCGGACCGTGGCCGAGCGCGAGGCCTACTGGTACACCGACGCCGACGCCAAATTGCAGCTTTCGCCCCGCCTGGGCGTCGCCTATCCGATCACGGCCGAGGGCGTCATCCATTTCTCGTTTGGACTGTTTTTCCAGATCCCGACGCTGAATAACCTGTTCGATGGGTCATCCTACAAGCTGCCCACGTTGTCCGGCCAGTATGGCCCGTTCGGCAACCCGAACCTCGAGGCGCAGAAGACCACGATGTACGAGATCGGGTTCAAGCAGGGGTTCGGCGATGGGGCCTACGTGGTGGATCTGACCGCCTATTACCGCGACGTGCGGAACTGGGTGTCGACGTCGACCCTGATCACATCCGCCCTGCCTGGCGTGAGTTATGTGATCTACACGAACCGGGACTACGCCAACACCCGCGGCGTGACCCTTACCCTCTCGCGTCTGTTCAGAGAGAACTACGGGTTCGATTTTAACTACACCTACCAGGTGGTCGAGGGCTCGAATTCCAACCCCGCCGATGAGTTCTTCTCGTTGCTCGGCAACAATCAGCCGACGCTCGCGCTGCTGCCGCTCAACTGGGATCAGCGCCATAAAGTGGCCGGCGCCATCTACGGCGGCAAGGATGGATGGAGCGCGTCGCTGCGGCTCCGGTTCGAGTCCGGCTTCCCGTACACCCCATCGTTCCCCTCCGCCTCGATCGTCGGGAACGACGTGCAGCCGGAGTTTTCGACGAACTCGCGCCGGCAGCCCGGCGCCTACGAGGCGGACCTGAGCCTGAGCAAACAGTTCGGAGCCGGCCGGATCCGCCCGCGTGTGTTTGTGGAGGTGTATAACGTGCTGGACTCGCGCAACATCAACGGCGTCTATGCGGACACCGGCCTCCCGGATCTCACGCTCGAGCAATTCCGGCAGGGCGCCGTCGACCCCGGGTTCTGGATCCGACCCGATTTTTACCGCGAGCCGCGCCGCGTCCAACTCGGCCTGGATATTAGATTTTAGTCATGCAAAAGATAGATCACACCCTTTTGGCGATGTTCGACGTTCAGATGATGCCGGGTTCTCCTTTCTCTACAAGGTCGCGTCATCCCCGCGAAAGCGGGGATCCAGCCTTGAGCCAGTCTGGTGGATGGATCCCCGCCTCCGCGGTGATGACGAGTAAGGTGTTCGGACCCGTCCTATCTCTCATCGGTCCTTTTTGGATCGCTGTCGTACTGCTCCTCGGCGTGGCCGTGCCAGCCGTTCGGGCCCAGGGCGTGATCGACCGTAACCACGTACCGGGCAACGAACGCGTCGATCCGTTCGAGCGGCGCAGCGACGTCATCGACGGGAATAACATCCGCGCCACCATCACCAATTGGGCGCAGACGGCCAACTCCGGTAGCCCGGGCGACTTCCTGTACGAATGGCCCAAAAACACGAACCGGATCTACATCGCCCTGACTCAGCTCTGGGTGGGCACCGAGGCTACCGACCGGAATGGCGAGGACCTGTGGTTGGTGGAGGTGTCGGATTTTCGCAGCAATCCGGTGGATGAAAACCGGTCGTGGACGTTCGAGCCGATCCAGGGGTATGTGAACCCCGCCGGCAGGGCCTTCGGCATCGCCCAGTCGGACGAGCCGACCTCCTGGCCATCCTCCTGGCCCGATAAACTCGACGATGCCACCGATCCCGGTTGGGCCGGCTCGTGGAACGGCTTCTTTGGAAAAGATAACTTCAACGCCGACCAGGAATTCTTTTACAAAGTGGGGGACGACCAGTACGACCGATATCCCTCCTACTTCCCCGATAGCACCGACCTCACCCGCAAGGGCCTCGGCCTTGTTACGGAAGTGCGCACCCTCGCCTGGAGCCAGATCCTCATCGACGACGTCGTCTTTCTGCTCCATGCCGTGAAAAACGACGGTACGGAGGACCTCGACCGTGTCGGGTTCAGCCTCTGGCTGGCCGATCTCGTCGGCGGGGACGCGTCCGACGACATCCCCTTCTTCGACATCCTGGAAGACGTCGCCTTCATGACCGACGCGGACGGCATCGGCACGGAGCCGTTCGGCTCGGATCCCGTTGGGACGGCGGCCTTCGCCTTTCTCGAAACGCCCGGCAACGCCACGGACCGCATCGACAACGACGCCGACGGATCGACGGCGGAAACGTGTACCCCGGCGGTGGGCGAGTGTACCAGCCCGGTCGTGCCCGAGGGATTTCTGGTGGGTGAAAACCCCAACAACGGTGTTGATGACAACAACAACGGTCTGATCGACGAAAACAACACCCACGTCCCGTTCTCGGGCGAACAGGCCCAGAGCCCGGGTGTAGGGTATGCCGATTATATCGACAACGACGGCGACGGCGAGCAGGGCGGGCCGGTGGTTACCCAGACGATGATCGACGAGGCGTCCGGCGACGGTTTCCAGCGGTGGCCGCCGAATCCGCCGGCCGGCCGGGTGCATCTGATTGGCGTGGACGCCGCGGACCTCGGGCGAGGCTTCAAGGATGGGATCGATAACGACGATTCGTGCGTCGCGCCAACCGCCGCGTATCCCTACCTCGGCGAGCCCGGTTCGCCGGCGGTCACCCAGGCCATGATTGATGCGGCGGCAACGGACCCGTACCGGCGCTTCCCGGTCCCCGGCACATCCGTCGTGCTGTATGATGTTGGCCCGGAAGACCTCGGGAAGTGTTATGTCGATGGGGTCGACAACGATGAAGACGGCGCGATCGACGAGGGCATCGACGAAGGCATCGACGAGATGATCGACGAGAGCCGCGCGGATGGGATCGACAACGATGGCGACTGGAACCCGCTCCAGGACGACACCGGCCTGAACGGCGTGCCGTTTGACAGCGACCCGGGCGACGGCGACGGCGCCCCGACCTCCGGCGCCGGCACAGACTTCCCCGGCGAGCGCAATATCGACGTGACCGACGTCTCGGAATCCGACCAGATCGGCATCACCAACGTCCAGATCATCCCGGCCTTCACGCTGAACTTCAACAGCCAGTCGGACCGGTTCCTGTTCTTCACCTTCATGATCCCGGGCGATTTCGACATCACGATCCCCGAGCCGGGCGAGAACGACATCGTCGTCACGAGCAGCCTCTTCCCGCTCAAGGCCGGCCAGACGGAGCGAATCTCGATCTCCGTGCAGCTGGGGCTCAATCAGCAGCAGGTGATCGACTCGCGCGAAAAGGCGCTCCAGGCCTATCTGGAAGATTATCAGTTCGCGCAGGCCCCGATCACGCCCGAACTCACGGCCGTGCCCGGCAACGGGCAGGTGACGCTGTACTGGGACAGTGATTCGGAGGAGTCGTTCGACCCCTTCCTGAACGGGCTCGGCCTCGAGGCGCGGGACTTCGAGGGGTATCGGGTCTATCGATCGACGGACCCGGCGTTTCTCGATGCGACGGTGATTACGGATGGATTCGGCAACCGCCTGCTCCGCCGACCGATCGCGCAGTTCGACAAGATCAACGGGTTCGAAGGGTTTCATCCGGTCGATGTGAACGGCGTCAAGTTCTATCTGGGCGATAATCGACAGACGGCCGGCGAAGATGCTACCGGGCTGAGCCATTCATATATCGATACCGACGTGACGAATGGCATCACGTATTATTACGCCGTGACCGCGTACGACTTCGGCGCCGTCGGGGCCAACATCCCGCCGACGGAGACCCCGGTCCGTATCCGCCGGCTCCCCGATGGCACGGTGGAGACAGGACGGAATGTGGCGCAGGTGGTGCCGAGCGCCGCGGCTGCCGGCTTTGTCGGCGCCACGTTGCTTGCGCCCGACGGGAGCGCCGTGACGAACTTGCCGCGCACGAAAGGCTTCACCTCCAGCCGCATCCAATATGGCATCCTCGATCCACGAGCCATCAAGCCCGACCACGTCTACCGCGTCACCTTTGAGGACACGCTTAAAGTGGGCAGCAGCGCGACGCCGGATACGCTGACGACGAAGACCTTCACTCTGATCGATGTGACCGAGAACCGGGTGCTGCTCGATCGATCGACCCGTTTCGGAGAGGGTAAGGAGTTCCCGATTTTTAGCGACGATGGGGAGGCCATCGGTTTCCAGCTCACGTTCCTACCCGAGCCGTTTATCATCTTGAACAGTACGGAAACGAGGTGGAATCGGGAGGAGATTTATCCCATTGCCGCCGAACCCTACCTCGCCGCCGGCTTCATTCGCGGTCTGCGTAACCCCGCCGACTACCGGATCGAGGTCGTCGGCGCCGGCGAGGGGCAGTCGACGGCCGCCCAGGTGCGCCGCACCGTGTCCCTCCCGGCTCGGCCGACCAACGTAAAGGTCTTTAATACCTCGACGGGCGAGGAGGTCAAGTACGCGTTCTGGGATCTGACGGGAGAAGACTTCCAGGGCGCCACGGCGACGACGCCGGCGACCTTCGGTACGGAGCCGACGAGTGCCGAGAGCGACCGCATCATCGTCATCGAGCCGGCCGTCGGCGACGCGAGCCAGACGGATATCGTGACCTGGATGTTCAGCCTCAACTTTGTACTGCGGGACCGGCAGAACCCGCAGGCCGGCGATGCGATCGACATCAAGATCCGCAAGCCGTTCCTCGCCTCGGACGAGTTTGAGTTCGTCACACGAGAGCCCAGGATCGATACCGAACTGGCGAGCGCGCAGTTGGACGATATCCGTGTCGTCCCCAACCCGTACGTTGTCACGAACTCGTTCGAACCGCTCAATCCATTTGCGACCGGGCGCGGGCCGCGGGTCATCCAGTTTATCAACCTGCCGCCCCAGTGCACGATTCGCATCTTCACCGTCGGCGGTAAACTCGTGCGCACCATCGAGCACAACACCGGAGCGAACCAGAGCCTCACGCCGGCCGATCTGATGAATGGCATCGCCGAGTGGGACCTCGAGAGCGACGACAATCTCTCCATCGCCTACGGCATCTACCTCTACCACATTGAAGCACCCGGCATCGGCGAACACGAGGGCACCTTCGCCATCATTAAATAATGCGAATCAGGAGTTGGGCTATGTCTACGATCCCCTCCTCGTCCTTTGAATGATACCTATGCAACCAATTAGACTCGGCCTTGCCCTGCTGCTCGCCCTCGTGGCGACGCCGGCCTACGCGCAGTTCGAAAGCCTCACGCGCGCCGTCACCAAGCGGGGCACCACGGCGGCCGACTTCCTGTCCATCCCGGTGGGAGCGCGGGCGACGGCGATGGGGAACGCGATCACGGCATCGGTCGACGACGCTACATCGATTTATTGGAACCCGGCGGGCCTCGCCGGCATCGATAAAGGCGCCGTCACCCTCGAATACGCCGACTGGCTCGTGGGGCTGGACTTCAACTTTCTCTCCGTCGCCCTTCCGATGGGCAACGGCGCCATCGGGATCGGGTTGACGTCGATGCGCACGCCGGACATGGAGGTGACGACGGTCGACCAGCAAAACGGCACCGGCGAGACGTTCACCGCCGGCTCCTACGCGCTGGCGCTAAGTTACGCACGCGATCTCACCGATCGGTTTTCCGTCGGCGGCTCCGTCAAGGTCGTCAACGAACGCATCTGGAATTCGAGCGCGAGCGGCGTCGCCATCGATGTCGGCACCCTGTTCATCACACCGTTCCGCGGCATCCGGCTGGGAGCATCCATCACCAATTTCGGTAGCAAGATGCAACTCAGCGGCGACGACCTGCTGGTGGTGGTGGATATCGACCCCAACAACGGCGGCAATAACGAAAGCAACCGGGCGCTCCTGCGGACCGACGCGTACGACATGCCGCTGACGATGCGGATCGGCCTCGCCGGCGAAGTGTTCTCAAACGACATGAGCCGGCTCACCCTCGCCGTCGACGCCCTCAACCCGAACAACAGCGAACAATACATCAACCTTGGCGCAGAACTCGGCCTCTTTAACGACCTGGTGATGCTCCGCGGCGGCTACAGCGAACTCCTGCTCGACGATGCCCTGCGCTCGTTCACCGCCGGCGGCGGCCTGCGCTACGGCTTCGGCAGCCTCGGGTTCGCGCTCGATTACGCGTTCGAGACGCAGGCGTATTTCTCGGGCGTCAACCGATTTACCTTCGCTCTGCAGTTTTAACTAGACCCTAACCACAACAACCAAACATCCCTAACCTCATGCAATCCTTTACCAAATACGTCATCCCCCGGCTGGCGCTCCTGCTTCTGGCGGTGGGCCTGACCAGCACGGCCGAAGCGCAGCGTACCGTTACGCTACGGCTAAACACGGCGACACTTCCAGATACGACCTCCATTGAGTCGCTCATGGAAGTACGCGGCGCGTTTACAGCTACGCCTCCCGATACGCTTCCCGATGGCAACATCATCAATTGGGGCCCTGAATCGACCCTTGAACCAGCCAATGTCGGAGGCGATTACTGGGAAGTCAGCTTCCAACTCGCCGACACGGCTGCACTCGCCTTTAAGTACTTCTCCGAACAGGCGGACACCGGCGGCTCGGGTATTGGCGGTTGGGAAGACGGCGGCGACCATCAACTCGCAGCGGGCGTCGGCGACACGACGTTCACACTCCATTATTACGAGAAGGGCGCCGATAAAGCGTACGATTGGAGTCCCTTCGAAAGCAAGGAAGATTCGGTGGGGATCTGGTTTCGCGTATTTATGAACACCGAAGCCGCGTTTGTTGGAGACGTCACGTACGACCGCTCGGAAACGCCCACGCAGCAGATCGGTGTTCGTGGGGACGGTTTGGGCGGCGCCAGCCAATTGAGCTGGGATGCAACGCTGGTCACGCTCACGCGGGAAGCCAGCGAGAATTCGCGGCCAGGGTACGACCTCTTTTCCGGCGTTGCCTACTACCCGGCTTCAGCGGCGGGAACGACTCAGCCGTACAAATTCGTGATGCAGGATGGCGCCAGCGTAGGCTGGGAAAGCAGTGCGGACCGCACGTTCTCCATCCCCGCAAGCGATAGCACGTTGCACTGGGTCTATTTCAGCAACTCCAAGCCGGCGGCCGGCGCGGAACTGGTCACGTCCACGATCATCGCGGCCGTGGACTTGTCACCTCTTCAAGCGATCGGCATCTATGACCCGGCGCGCGGAGATACGCTCCAGATCCGGGGCGGGTTTAACGGGTGGGGATGCGCGAACCCAACGATCTGCTTGCTGCAGGACGTGCCCGGCGAGGATGTATTCGAGGTAGCCATCCCGGTCACTCAATTCCCGAATTCGCCCAATTCCTACAAATACTACATCGATTTTAATAACGCGGAGTTTCTGGCCGCATTCGGGAAACGGCCGGTTGCCGGTTGGGAAGAGCCGATTTCCACGACGGGAGCGGATCGCTCCTTTACCTTCCTCGGAACAAGCCCGGAGCAGGATCTGGGCGTTCAATTCTTCAACGATATCCTCCCGGGGAATATCATCGAGGATAACACCAGCATCGATGTCACCTTCCAGGTCCGGATGGACTCGGCGCTCGTCAACGAGGCTACGCCATTTGTGCCTGCCGTAGACTCGGTGACCATCGAATTCGGCGACCCGATCTGGGCGTTCACGCAGGGTCTCCCGAGCGAAACGGTCTGGAATGACTCGGCGCAAGACTCGGTGTCCGCTTATCCGGCAACGCTCAGCCTGCAGTCGATCGTACTGAAAGACGAAGACCTGGACGGTCTCTACACGGGTACGATGACGGTCAACGGCCCTACGTTCTCCGCCATCCAGTACAAGTACGCCTATGGTAACTCGGCGACTCTGTTCACGGAGCCGGGCGGCAGCACCTCCGGCCTCGGCCGCCGGCGCACGCGATTCATCACGCCGAATGTCGACGGCTCATGGCCGACGGAGTGGACCTTCCCCGAGGAAACGTTCCTCGTAACGGGTCTGCTGCCGTTCGAGACCAACCCGGCCACGTCGGTTGCCATCGAACGCGCTAACGACGAGCTGCCCACGCGGATCGCCCTCGAAGCCAACTACCCGAACCCCTTCAACCCGGTCACCACGATCGAATACAGCATCGCGACGACCGAACATGTGAAGCTTCAGGTATTCGATCTCACCGGTCGCCTCGTCGCCACGCTGGTCGATTCTGTCCAGCCGGCCGCGAACTACCGCGTCGGGTTCGAGGCACAAGACCTCGCCAGCGGCATGTACCTCTACCGCCTGCAGTCCGCCAACACCACCATCACCCGCAAGATGGTGCTGTTGAAGTAAAGTGCCTGTCTGTCATCTCGACCGAAGGCCCGATGGATCGGGCCGCAGTGGAGAGACCTCCCGGTGCATGGCGGTGCCATTTGTCAGGAGGTCTCTCCGCTTCAACGCCGGCAAGCCGGCGTTTCCGGTCGAGATGACATGATTACGAGGGGCGGCCGGCAACCTGGCCGCCCCTTTTTTTTAATCCCCCACTCCGATGATAACGCACCTGCCATGCTGGGTCGCCGTGCTCCTCGTCGTCAACTCGGCAAGCGCCCAGTCCATTCAATTCGAGCCTGCCCCGGCCAACCTCGCGACGGGCGGCCCGGCCTACGGCGTCGCGGTCGCCGACTATGACGGCGACGGCCAGGACGATCTCTACATCGCGGCCCTCCAGGGCGGCTCGAAGCTCTTTCGTACTACCGGTAACTGGACGTTCGAAGACGTCACCACATCCGCCGGCGTGACGGTCGCCGGCGAAGCCGTCAACCCCCTCTGGGGAGATATCGATAACGACGGCCATCCCGATCTTTTTGTGGGCGTCCGATCCTACTCGGGCAAATCCAGCAAACTCTTCCTCAACAGGGGAGATGGCACTTTCGCCGACATCACCGTCGCGAGCGGCATCGATACCACACTGATCGTGGGCACGGCGGCCTTTGGCGATTACGACGGGGACGGCCGGCTCGATCTGTTCGTCGCCACCCGCGACTCCTACGACCGGCTGTACCGAAATACGGGCGAAAATGGGCCGCTGTTCGAAGACGTCGCCGGCGAAGTCAACGTCCTCGGTTTCCCGCAGTCGATCGCCATGCAGGCGACCTGGACCGACTACGACCAGGACGGCATGCTCGATCTCTTCGCCGTCCACGACGGCAATCTCGTCAGCCGGCTCTATCGCCAGACCAACGGGCATCCGCGCTTTCAGCACCAGATCGGCACGACCGGCCTCGCGGTCTCTCGCAGCGCCATGGGCGTCGCCTGGGGCGATTACGACAACGACGGTTGGGACGACGTCTACGTCACGAACATTGCGGAAGCCAATCTCTTCCGAAACCGGGGGGATGGAACGTTCGAGGATGTCACGGCGGCCTCCGGTGCCGGCCGCAACGGCATGGCGTGGGGCACGGTCTTCGCAGATTTCGATAACGATGGCGATCTGGATCTCTTCGCCGGCAATACCTTCGGCTACGATGCGTCGCCGGCCATGCTGTACGAAAACGAGGGCGGGATTTTTACGGATCGAGCGGCAGCCGCCGGCGCGGCGCTTCGGGTCAACGTGTTCGGCGTTGCCACGGGCGATTTCGATCAGGACGGCCGAATCGATCTCGTGGTCGCCAATGAAGGGGGACAAAATGCCCTGCTCTTAAATAAAACCGCCCCCGCCGGCGCGTGGCTCCAGCTGCACCTGATCGGCGAGACGGCCAACCACATGGCCATCGGCGCCAGGATCCGGGTTGTCGCCGCTGGCGTCGGGCATCAACGCACGGTGGATGGCGGGAGCAGTTACGCCTCGCAGTCCAGCCCCACGCTCCACGTCGGCCTCGGCGAGGCCGATCGCGTCGATACGCTCCAGGTGATCTGGACCGATGGGAGCGTGCAGACGCTTACCGATCTGCCGGCGAACACACGGTACACCCTCGCTCAAGGCGGTGCGGTGAACGTGAGCGCCGAGCGGGAGTCGACCGCGACGTTCGCCCTCTCCCTGTACCCGAACCCGGTAGTTGACCGTGCGACGCTTACCTTCTCGTTGGACAAATCTGCTCCGGTGACGGTCGAGCTGGTGGATGTCCTCGGCCGCCGGCTCCGCACGTGGTCGCCCGGGACCCTGTCCGCCGGCGCACACCAGATCGCCATCGACCGTGCCGGTTTGCCGGCCGGAGTGTACCTGATTCGATGGCGCGCGGGAGCATCGACGGTGACGCGAACGGTGCTGATTGTGTAGCGTGAGTCTGCTACCTCATCTATTTCAGCACCGTCATCCTCGACCCCGATCGGGGATCCATACGAGCTTCACAATTTGCATAATGTCGCTATTGGAACCGCAAGCGAGGTATTCTCATGCCTCCTATGGGTCCCCGCGTACGCGGGGATGACGATGAAGGAGACGACGAATCAACGTTTGAGTTCGGTAGAACTTTGTTACGTTTGGGTTGACTGCATCTCTATGATGCCCGACATATATCATGTCCCGAAAGAGGGCCCATTGAGGTATAATCAGTAAGCCGGACGACCCGGTGTAAACGATAATTCCATGATCCGACCCCACTCGTTTTTCCTCGCCCTCCTGACGGTTGTGGCACTCCCTCTCGGCGCCCGCGCCCAGAGCCTCGACGTCACCTTCCGCTACCTCGGCCAGCCGGCCGACGGGATCGTGCGCGCCTTCCTGCCCGGCGAGTTCAACAACTGGGGACCGAATGCAGGGGGGATTATCGCAGCTAACGCCCCTTCGGGCATGACCTACGTCGATTCGCTCCAGCAGTGGATCTACACGATATCGCTCCAGGCCGGCCAGACCTACCAGTACAAAGTACACGCCCATTTCAACGACGCCGGCACCAGCAACGCCTGGCTCACCGATCCCCTGAATCCACGCTCCAACCCGGCGGAGAATAATAACTCGGTGGTCACGATCAAGGACCCAATGGTCTTCCAACTCGCGACCGAAGAGGACGCCGACGGCCTCGTCGCGGCCGTATCGGCCGGCGCGTTCGGATCGCAGGCGCTGACCGACATCCGCTTTTGGGTGAACGGTGTAGAACGGGAGGGAGGTGGATTCTACAACGCGGAGACAGGGGTTTTCAGGTTCGAACTGCCGGCCAGAGTCAAGGCCGGATCTCAGTTCAAGATCCGCGTGCAAGATGCCATGGGCCGGCTGGATTCCCTGGAGATCGGCGCTCTGCAGCGGCCCATCACCTGGGCGACGCCGGCCTTCCGCACCGTGCGCGAAACCGTGCAGGTCCGCGCCCAGCTCTCCGGGCAGGACGGGAGCATCGACTCCTCACTCTCCGAGGCGACGCTGTTCGTCAACGGCGCGCCCCAGCCCGTGACGGTGTTCGCAGGCACGGCCACGCCGGAGGTCGACCTCCAAATGGGCGAGAACCTCCTCGTGCTCGAAGCGACAATCCAGGGAGACCTCTTCGCCTCGGACACCCTCCGCCTCACGCGACGCATCCACCCGCTGGACCTCGTGTATGTCGAACCCGATGTCCAGGGCGCCGGCGGGTCCTTCCAGGTCACGCTTATGCCGACCGACATCGCGCCCGGCGATCTCACTGTCGAATGGGCGCTCGACACCCTCGCTACAACCGCCGAATTGATGGGACTCACCTTCGCCGGCCTCTCGGCTTCCGGCGCCGCCGGCCCGGGGGAAATCTACCTTGAAGCCCTGGCCAGCGGTGGGGCAGAGGAGGCGGTAGTCCGTCGGATTGCTGTTATTGTTGAAGACGATGGGGCGGTCCGGGAGATGGCCTACGAAGAGACGCCGGCGTGGGTCGACCGCGCCGTCGTTTACGAGATCTTCCCGCTCAGCTTCGGGCCGCAGGCGACGGGCACGCCGGCGAATCCGGGCCGGCGGTTCGAGGAGATCACGGCGGAGCTGGACTACATCGCCGACATGGGCTTCACGGTGTTGTGGTTCATGCCGATCATGCACAACCAGTTCATGGACCCGATTTCGGGGGGGTACAACATCATCGATTTTTACAACGTCGATCCGAAACTCGGCACCAACGACGACATCAAGGCGCTGGTCGTCCGCGCCCATGAGCTGGGTCTGAAAGTCATCCTGGACATCACCCCCAACCACGCCTCGCCGATCCATCCCTGGGTGGATGCGCTCAAAACCGCCGGCAGCGCCACGCCCCCGGGCTCCTACATCCAGGTCGAACCCAGCAACCACGACCGCGGCCTGGACGGACGAGGACCCAACCTGCCGGAGGTCTGGCAGGCGTCCGCCGGCGCCGACCTGTACCGTAAGTACGACGGCTTCGGCGACCTCGCCAACCTGAACTGGGACGACGACGACCTCCAGGCGGAGTTTCTCGACATCCTCGCGCACTGGGTGGAGGAGTTCGACATCGACGGCTGGCGGTTTGACGTCTACTGGGGGCCGTGGCGGCGGTATGGGCCGGAACGGTTCGGTGGGCCGATCCGCACCCACATGAAGCGCATCAAGCCCGACTCATGGATTCTCGGGGAGATCGAAGGCACGGGCTTCTCGACGGAGGTGTATTATGCCGACGACGACAACGGGACGCCGGTGGTGGGGGGGATGGACGCCGGCTACGACTGGTCGTTTTACTTCAATGGCATCCGCGGGACGTACCCTAACGTGGCCAATTACGACAATCAGGCTAGAAACGGTGGCTTCTGGCCGGGGCCCAACGCGCGGTACTTCCGTTTCCTTGAAAACCACGACGAACAGCGCATCGCGAAATCTTCGGTCATCGCCGGCAACCCGCAGCGCATTCTCCCCCTCACGGGCTTCCTGCTCACTACGACGGGCGTCCCGATGATCTATCAGGGCCAGGAGGTGAACTTCGGCGACGTCGCTGGCGATGAACGCCGCGTCTCGGTGTCGTGGCAGACGGATCTAAACGGCGTATTCGCGCGCTTCCACCAGCAACTCGCCCATGCACGCGGGCAGTTTCCTGCGTTTGCGACGCAGGCATTGACCACGCTGAACACATCGAATGCCGTCTATGCTTTCGTCCGGCCCTATCTGGACGAAAACGCCGTCGTCGCCATCAACTTCTCAAGCGAGGCCCGCACCCTCACGCTCAACCCCACCGCGTCGGTCGAGCTGACGACGGATGGCCCGATCGTCTACCACGACCTCTTTGCCGGCACGTCGTTCGTCGACCCCGAGTTGGATGGATTCGTGATGATGCTGGAGCCGTACGAGACGGTCGTCCTCATCGCCAACGCCGGCCAGGATATCGTCTTCGACCTTCCGGCGCTTCCCGCGCTGCCGTTTGATGCCGTCTACACCGGCGTCGAGGATCGAGATCGCCCGCTGGCCGGCGCCTTCCGGCTGGATCAGAACTTCCCGAACCCGACCAGCGGGGAGACCGCTATCCCCTACGTCCTCGGTGAATCCGGACACGTACGGCTCGAAGTCTACGATGTACTCGGCCGCCTCCGCGCGGTGCTGGTGGATGGCGTCCAGCCGGCCGGCGTGTATCAGGTGCGCTTCGGCGGGGGGGCACTGCCGAACGGTACGTATTTTTACCGACTCGAAGCCGGCGGAGAAGTCGCGACACGTACGTTATCCATCGCCCGCTGAGCCCGATACTGAAACCACAATCTACTTTGTAGTATGAACACGGATCGTCGGTATACCGAGGAGGAAATCGCGGCCATTTTCCAGGAGGCCACCCGTGCGCAGGAGTCCGTAAAACAAAAAACGGCGCACCAGGAAGGGCTCACGCTGGAGGAGTTGCAGGCCATCGGCGCGGAATCGGGCATTACGCCGGAGTTCATCGCGCGGGCCGCGGCGTCGCTCGATCACGCCGGCGGATCGGTCATCCGGGAGACGTTTCTAGGGGTGCCCGTGAGCGTCGGTCACACCATAGAACTGCCCGGCCCGATGTCCGATCTCGAATGGGAGCGTCTGGTCGTGGATCTCCGCGAGACCTTCGAGGCGCAGGGCAAGATCCGACGCGACGGCGCGCTACGCGAATGGTCGAATGGCAACCTGCGGATTGCGGTGGAGCCCATGGACGCCGGCTGGCGGCTTCGGATGGGGACAAAAAAGAGTGATGTGAAGGTCGGACTCGTGATGGGAGGCATGGGTCTGATCCCGAGCATGGTGTTTTTTCTGGGATGGCTGACGGGTAGCATGCCAGCCATCAAGGATGTCGGCCTGTTGTCCGCCGTCAGCCTGCTACTGGTGATGAGCCTGATTCCGATTATCATGGGGTTCACCACAAACCCGCGTTGGGCGAAGACGCGGCGTCGTCAGATGGAGGAGGTGGCCGGCCGGGTGATCGAGCGCGCTGGTGGGGCACACGAGCAGAAAACGGACGCCCCGAATCCCGTCATTCGTCTGGAGGAGACCGAATCCACCGAGGCGGAACCCGAGCGGGCCTCCCGTTCGCGGGCAACCGAGCGCTGAGGCCTGGATAGGCAGGATCGCGTCATTTCAGGCGGGCCGGCGTTCCGCGCGCGGGCCCGTTGCTACGAGGGTTGAGTGCATTGTTTTAAGCACATCCATCCCTCGTCTTGCCCGGTTTCAAAAACCCATGTCTTGCTCGTTCGCTCGCCAGGTGGGAGGGTATCTCCTCCTCGGTTTCATCTTCGTAACCTCCTCCAAGGCCCAACTGCTCGATACCGCCGAAGAGGCCGATCGCCTCGGTGATGCAGCCGTGGCCGGCGACTTCAATGGGGACGGTTTCGCGGACCTCGCGATCGGCGTGCCCGGCGAGGAAATTGACGGCCTCGTCGATGCCGGCGCCGTCCATGTCCTCTACGGGTCCGCATCGGGCCTCACCGAGACGGACATGCAGTTCTGGACGCAAAACGACCGGGGAACGCCCAATGCCGCCGGCGCCGGCGATGGCGTCGGGACAAGTCTCGTGGCCGGGGATTTTAACGGAGACGGATTCGACGACCTGGCCATCGGCGTGCCGGGGGAGACACTCAACGGAGCAAACGAAGCCGGCGGCGTGATGGTGCTGTTCGGCGGCGCTCGCGGTCTCGATACCAGCGGGAGCCAGCTGCTCAGCCAGGCCATGGCGGGCATGGCGGATCAGCCCGAAAATAACGACCGATTCGGGGCGGCTGTAAGCACCGGCGATTTTGACGGGGACGGCCTGGTCGACCTCGCGGTGGGAATCCCGGGGGAAAATGTCGGAACGGTCGTTGGCGCCGGCGCCGTGCAGATTTTCTTTGGCGACGCCGGCGGATTCACGGCGCAAAACGGATTGTTTTTGCATCAGGACCTAAGTGGCATGCCCGACACGGCCGAGGGAGGGGATGGATTTGGCGCAAGCCTCGCTACCGGCAATTTTAATGGCGATGCCTTCGGCGATCTGGCCATCGGCGTATCCGAAGAAGATCTTGGAAGTACCCTCGACGCGGGGGCCGTCCACGTATTAAACGGCAGCGCGCAAGGGCCGCAGGCCACTGGAAGCCTACTACTCCATCAGAACGAGACGGGTGTGGAAGGGGATGCCGCGGCCTTCGAACAGTTCGGTTGGGCGCTGGCCGCCGGCGACTTCAACAACGACGGCCGCGACGATCTGGCGATCGGCATCCCATTCGAAGCCGGCAGCGCCCTCGCCGCCGGAAGTATCCAGGTGGTCTATGGATCGGCCAGCGGCCTGAATATCGCTACGGATGAAATATGGAATCAGGATACACCCGAACTTAACGCCACGGCCGGCGCGGGCGACCTGTTCGGATACGCTCTGGCGACAGGCGATGTCGACGGCGATGGGTTCGTCGACCTCGCCGTCGGTACCCCGGGGAAAGCCAGCTTTTCGTTTGTGGAGGCCGGCGCCGTTTATATCCTTTCAGGCAGTGGAACGGGGCTGGCCGGCGCAGGATTCTGGCAACAGGGGGATGGGGGAACGGATGACGAAACGGAAGGAGGTGATTTTACGGGAGCCGCGCTGGCCGCCGGCGATTTCAACAACGATGGCAGAGCCGACCTCGCCGTCGGATCTCCATTGGAGGATCGAGGCGACACCGAGGACAGCGGCCGCGTGCTCGTCCGGTTCGGCGCCGCGAGTGGGCTCGATGACGCCATTTCAAGCGCCTGGTCTCAGAACAGCCTCCCGCAACAACCCGAATTGATCATCCCGGAAAGCGGCGCGACCGTCGTCATCGGCGGAGCGGATGCACCTGTTGATCCCGAAACCCCGTTCTCCATCGTCTGGTCCCTATCAGACGACGCCGACGGCCATACCGTCACCTACTACTGGCAGCTCTCGCTCACGCCGACGTTCAACATCCTACCCAAAAACGTAGCACTCGGAGTGGCTACACGCTACGAAACCACCATCGGGGAAATCGGTCGCATGCTCGGCGCCATCGGGATCCTGGCGGATAGCTCCTTTACGTTTTATCACCGCGTGATCGCGACCGACGGCCGCGGCCAGCGCGTGGGCGAGGCGTCGGCCGTGACGTTTGTGCGCGGCCAGATCGTGGCGAACGAGGCCGGCGAGACGCCGCTCGTGTTCGCACTGGAGCAGAACTACCCGAATCCGTTTAACCACAGCACGACGATTACGTACGCCCTCCCGGCCGCCGGCACGGTCCGGTTGGACCTATACAACCAACTCGGCCAGCGGGTGCGCACCGCCGTTGACCAGGCGCAGGCGCCAGGGCGGTATACCGTTACAGTAGATCTGTCCGACCAGCCGAGCGGACTCTACCTCTACCGCATCGACGTCGAGGGTCGGCAAGAAGTCCGGACGATGGTGCTCGTCAAATGATACCGGCACGTGTGCTTTAACGGCCGTCCAAAATATCCTGTCGGATGCGATACGCCTTCTGCTTGCAGGCATTGGAGCAGAAGTCTTTCTTGCGGCCTTCGAGTACATTCGCGCAAGTGGGTCCTTTGCAATACCTCACGGCGCCGCCTACACTGCGACGTGTGGCTTTGTCCCTCGTTACAAGCGCCGCCGCCCCGTCGCCAGATTGCGACGGCGATACGTCGAGCATTCCATAATCCGGCATCGCGGCTCCGTCGTGACCGTCTCCCTGGGCGTCCTTCCCATCCCCACCATCACCGCTCATCGGGAGCAACGGCATCGAACGCGAACCCAGGCTCAACCAGTTCGTCTTCATCTTGCTCGCGCGCTCCACCGGTACGCCGATCGACTTCAACAGGTAGGGCAACTCGATGCGTCCAGAGTTGCGGAGGAGATTGCGCGTACGGCGCGACATCGACTCTTTCCAGAGCATGTCCATGCGCTGGTGTTGGACGTGGGCTTTGAGCCGGCGGATGTTGCGCCGGTTATCCAGCGCCAGCTGCTTGCGGTCCAGCACTTCTCGCTTTTCCTCCACATGGGTCTGATGTTCATGCGCCACGGTGTCTCGCTCGGCGTTGGTGATCGGATCCACGCTCTGGATCAGGAACGCAAATACGAACATACATGGGGCCGAGGTCGGCAAAATCCAGGCATAGTACAGCTGTAACCAGTCCGACGCGCCGTCTGATTGCGCCTGGGCCAGGATGCCGGCCGTGGCGTAGAACATGGCGAAGACGCCGGCCCACAACGATACCCTGAGCATGGGGCCCACCAGTCGTCCATCCTTCCAGTGTTTGTAAACCGCCCACAACATCAGCTCCACCGATAGGATACCGACCAGGACAAAGACGAAAAAAACGATGTTATGGGCATGCGTAAATGCATTGATGCAGTTGTGCGCGCCCGAATAAATCAGGAATAGCAAGTGGATCTTGTCGAGCGCGGGCATATCCCGCTTGAGAGAGGTGTCAATCATAGGAGCTTGGGGATCTGCTGGTTCTTCGGAGATACACATATAATGTACATATGTTTATGCGTACATGTCAACCGACGCCTCGCGCCCTTCCAGCTTTGTCGCAATTCGTCTCAAAACCAGGTTGATGTTACCGTAACGCGTTACCGAACGACCTACGGCGTAACGGTAACGAACTCCGCTATCTCGTAACGGAAATGACGATACCCCCCCGGCCAGTCCGGTTTTTCCCGACCCCTTGCTGTACATTGCACCGTTTCGATTCACTATCTCATTTTCCCTTACGATGCCTCGACTTCCTGTGAAATGGCACGCGCTTCGGCTATCGATTCTCGTCCTGCTCGCTTTGATTGTCCGATCCGTTCCGCCCGCCGCCGGCCAGACGCAACGCGCGACGGAAAACGTCATCCTCATCTCGCTCGACGGCCTCCGCTGGCAGGAGGTGTTTTCGGGCGCCGACCCGGTTTTGATACGCACGGAGGCGTATGTCTCGGATACGACCGACCTCATCGCCGCTTTCTGGCATGCCGAACCTGAACAGCGCCGCCAGATACTGATGCCTTTTTTCTGGGAGCATGTCGCCGTCAACGGGCAACTCTTCGGCGACCGTCCGGCCGGCAGCCTGGTGAATGTGTCCAACACCATGTGGTTCTCCTACCCGGGATATAACGAAATCCTCACCGGCTTCGCCGACCCGCGCATAGACAGCAACGCAAAACGGCCCAATACAAACACGACAGTGCTAGAAGCCGTCAACGCGATGCCCGGCTTCGGGGGGAAGGTAGCCGCGTTTGGCTCCTGGGATGTGTTCCCGTACATCATCAACGAGGCGCGCAGCGGGGTGCCTGTGAACGCCGGCTTCGAGAAAGCGGACGGCTACCGGCTTACCGACCGCGAGATCTTTCTGAACGAGCTCCAGGATCAGACCCCCAGCCCCTGGTCCACCGTCCGCCTGGACGCCTTCACCCACCACTACGCCCTCGAATACCTGAAACGGAATCGCCCCCGGCTGCTGTATGTCGCTTATGGCGAGACGGACGACTTCGCGCATGATGGCGACTACGACGCCTATCTCCATTCCGCCCATCAAACCGACGCTTTTACCCGCGACCTGTACGAATGGACGCAGGCCGACCCACGGTATCGCGATAAAACGACGTTTATCGTCACAACCGACCACGGCCGCGGCACGGTCCCCATCGACACCTGGCGCGGCCACGGCGATGACGTCGCCGGCGCCGATGAGATCTGGCTGGCGGTTTTTGGTCCGGACACGCCGGCCCGTGCCCCCGAATCCCTCCAGGGCCAGTGGTTTCAAAACCAGGTGGCGGCGACGGTTGCGGCGTTCCTGGGCGTCGCGTATTCCAATACCCCCGCGCCCGGCGCTCCGGTGCGCGAGGCGATGAAATAAGAAGGGTATGGCGCGATTCCGTTTCGGGCTCCGCATCGCCGGCCTGGTGCTGGCGGCGGCTCTTACGCTCTTTTTTCTGTTGGCGCCCGGTAGTGTGGATCGACGCATGAACCGGATCGCTGAGTCGCCGGTCGGCTCCCTGGAGCAACAGCCCGTCTCGGAACAGGCCGCGGCGTTCCATGCCGGCCTGGTCGTGGCGGATCTCCATGCCAACCCGCTCTTGTGGGGCCGTAATCTGGGGCGGACGTATTCCTACGGCCACATGGACATCACCCGGATGCAGGTGTCGGGCCCCGCGCTCCAGGTGTTCTCGGCCGTGACAAAAGTGCCTGCCGGCCTCAATTACACCCGCAACGATGCCGACAGCGATCTCGTCCGCTGGCTCGCCCTCACCCAGCTCTGGCCGCCCCACACCTGGTTCAGCCTGCGCAACCGGGCGCTTTACCAGGCGGCGAAGCTGGACCGTGTCGCCGCGCGATCGGACGGGCGGCTCGTGGTCGTCCATTCCGTGCGAGATCTTGAGGTGTTCCTCCGTCGCCGGCAGGCGCAACCCGGCCTCATCGGCGGCATCCTGGCGATGGAAGGCCTCCACGCACTGGAAGGGGACGCCGATAACCTGCAAACCCTGTTCGACGCGGGCTACAGGGTGTTCGGGCTCACGCACTTCTTCGACAACGAAGTGGCCGGTTCGGCCCACGGCGTGACGCAGGGCGGGCTGACCCCGTTCGGCCGCGATGTCGTCGCCTGGATGGAGCGCCACAACGGCATCCTCGACCTCGCCCATCTATCGGCCTCGGCGTTCGACGAGGTATTGGCCCTCACCGGCCGGCCGGTCATCGTCTCCCATACCGGCGTCCAGGGGACTTGCCCAGGACCCCGCAACCTGTCCGATGCACAGATCGATCGTATCGCCGCCAACGGCGGCTTGATCGGCATCGGCTTCTGGGAGGGCGCCGTCTGCGAGCCGACAATCGATGCGATCGTGGAGGCGATCCAGTACGCCGTCGCCCGCGCTGGCATCGATCACGTGGCCCTGGGGTCGGATTTTGATGGCGCGACGACCGTCCCGTTCGACGTGACCGGACTTCCGTGGCTCACCGAAGCCTTACTGAAGGCCGGATTCTCCGGAGCGGAAGTCGGCCAGCTGATGGGAGGCAATGCCGTACGCTTCTTTCTGATGCACCTCCCACCGGGGACGCCCGGCCCATGAGCGTGGCAGGTTGATGCATCCGTCGTATATTCCGCTGTCCCTACCGCTGCGCGCACACGTGCTTACACTATGGCCGACACCGAGACCGTTCAAGAGGACGCAACCCTCGCCTTTTATCCACTCACCAGCGACCGCTGGTCGGATCTCCTTACCCTCTTTGGCGACAACGGCGCCTGCGGAGGGTGCTGGTGCATGTACTGGCGCAGTCTGCGTGTGACGTACGAAGCCGGCAAGGGCGATACCAACCGCGCTGCTTTCGAGCAACTGGTTCGCGAAGGCCCCCCGCCCGGCGTGCTCGCGTATAGTTACGGAGTGCCCATCGGCTGGTGTGCCGTCGCCCCACGCGAGCAGCTGACACGCCTCACGCAGTCGTTTATACTGCACCCGCTGGACGACCAGCCGGTGTGGTCGGTCTCGTGCTTTTTTGTGACGCCTGGACGGCGTAAAAGCAAGGTCGGCATGGCGCTCCTCCTGGCGGCCGTCGACTTCGTGAAAGCACAGGGCGGCCGAATCGTTGAAGGCTACCCGGTCGAGGCGCGGCATACCTCCATGCCGCCGGCGTTCGCCTGGACGGGTTTTGCCTCGACGTTCCTGGCGGCCGGCTTCACCGAATGCGCCCGCCGTTCCGAAACGAGGCCCATGATGCGCCTCACATTGCCAGATTGAACCGCCATGGCTGCTTCATCCGTTTCCTTCCGCCTCGCCGCGCTCTTCGTGCTGTCCCTCCTGGCGGTATCCGCCGGCTGCCGACCCGAAAGCGCCCTCCCCACCCGTCTGGACCCCCTGCCGACAGGCGGCGCCGAGCCGGCATGGGTGACCGACGCGATCTTCTACCAGATCTTCCCCGAACGATTCGCCAACGGAGACCTCGCCAACGACCCGACCCGCGCCTCGCTAGAGTACGTAGAGGCCGTGCCGGAAAACTGGCAGATCTCTCCCTGGACAGCCGACTGGTACAGTCGTGCAGACTGGGAGCAAGACATGGGAGATAACTTCTACGAACACGGGGTCTTCCACCGACGGTATGGCGGAGACCTCCAGGGCGTCATCGATCGGCTGGATTATCTCCGCGACCTCGGCATCAATGCGCTCTACTTCAACCCGCTTTTTTACGCCCGGTCACTCCATAAATACGACGGCAACACGTTCCATCATATCGACCCCTACTTCGGGCCGGACCCCGATGGCGACCTCGCCCTCATGGCGCAGGAAACCAGCGAGCCCTCCACCTGGCACATGACAGCGGCCGATAGCCTCTTTTTTGTCCTCGTCGACCAGGCGCACCAACGCTCCGTCCGGATCGTGATCGACGGCGTCTGGAACCACACGGGGCGCGACTTCTTCGCCTTCGCCGACATCCGCGAGCGACAGGAGGAATCGCCCTACAAGGAATGGTACATCATCAACACCTTCGACGACCCCGCCACGCCCGAAAACGAATTTGCCTACGAGGGCTGGTGGGGGGTAGAGACGCTGCCATTGTTTGCGGATACGCCGGATGGCGCCGACCTCCACCCGGGCCCCAAAGCGTACATCTTCGACGCCACGCGTCGCTGGATGGACCCCAACGGCGACGGCGACCCGTCCGACGGCGTCGATGGCTGGCGGTTGGATGTCGCCCCGGATGTGCCCACGGCGTTCTGGGCGGACTGGAACGCACACGTCCGTTCCCTCAATCCCCAAGCCTATACAGTGTCTGAAGTCTGGTTCGACGCCAGCCGTTTCCTGCAGGACGGCGGCTTTTCGGCCACGATGAACTACCACGGCTTTGCCTTTCTGGTGAAGGGCTTTTTGGTAGATAATGCCCTCTCCGCCAGTGCCTTCCTCCAGCAACACGAAGAGCGCCGCGCCGAATACCCGGCGCCGATGCAGTACGCCATGCAGAATCTGATCGATTCGCACGACACGGACCGGCTGGCTTCGATGATCGTAAATGCGCGTACGGCCTACGATCAACCCGAAAAGTACGACTACGACGTAAACGTCAGCCCCCGCGGATACGCGTCCTATCAGGTGCGCAAACCGGACGCCCGCGAGCGGTCCATCCAACAACTCGTCGCCCTCATGCAGATGGCCGGCCTCGGCGCCCCGATGATCTATTATGGCACCGAAGCCGGCATGTGGGGCGCCGACGACCCCGACGATCGGATGCCGATGGTCTGGCACGACGTGGCCTACGAACCTCAGCGAAGTGACCCACTGGGCCGGCCGCGGCCTGAGAATGGGATGGATTTCGACGAGAATGTGTTCGCATTCTACAAACAGGTCATCGCACTCCGCAACGAGCAGCCCGCACTTCGTGGCGGGGCGTTTATCCCCCTGCTGGCGGACGATGCTCTCAATAGCATCGCCTTCGCGCGCCGCGACGCCGACGATCACCTGGTCGTCGCCATCAATCGAAGCGAGTTGGCGCAGCGGCTCGAAATCCCCCTCGACGGCTTCTCGGAGGCGGGGCGGGTCGTGTTCGTAACCTCGGGGGACGCTTCAGCCATTGAGCTCGGCATCGAACAGGAGCGGCTCATCATCGGCCTGCCGGCGCTCACGGGCGCCGTCGTCGCCGTCCAATAAGGCCATCAGCATGGACTCGGTTAGATTGCGAAGCAAACGGTACCCGGCCAGGTGTGCGACAGGAAAAGCGCTTGCGCACCTGCTGATGGCCACGCTCTTCGCCGCGTCCTGCGCCCCGCCGGACGACCGTGTCCATATTCGGATCTGGCACCAGAAAAACGACGTCGAGCGTTCGTTTTTCGAAGAAGCCGTGGCGGCGTACAACGCGTCCCATCCCGACCGTGTCGTCGAAGTGCTCTATAAAGAGACCGAAGAGCTCAGAAATCTCTTTATTGTCGCATCCGTGGGAGGGCAGGGGCCGGAACTGGTCTACGGCCCGTCCGACAATCTGTCGGTATTCGCGCTCACGGGCGCCATCTCGCCCATCACGACCGTGCTCGACTCGGCCTATCTGGCGCAATTCGATGACTCCGGTGTCATCCGCTGGAACGATGAAGCGTGGTTGGTGGGGGACCAGGTCGGCAATCACCTGACGTTGGTCTACAATAAGGCGCTCATGCCCCGGCCTCCGGAGACGACCGACGAGATGATCGTGATGCTCCAGGCGCTCACGAAGGACGACGACGGCGACGGGCGCATGGATCGGTACGGATTGACCTGGAATTATACCGAGCCCTTTTTCTTTATCCCCTTTCTCACCGGGTTCGGGGGATGGATGATCGACGACGCCGGCCGGCCCACCCTCGATACCGAGGCGACCGTCAAGGCCATCCAGTTTGTGCTCGACCTCCGCGATCGCTACCAGGTCATCCCCCGCGAGAGCGACTACAACATCGCCGAGACCCTCTTCAAGGAAGGCCGTGCCGCCTCCATCATCAACGGCCCCTGGGCGTGGGCCGGGTACGGCGATGCCGGCATCGACTACGGACTGGCCCGCATCCCCATAATGTCCGAAACGGGCCTCTGGTCCGCGCCGGTGATTTCGTCGAAAGGGTATTCGGTCAACGCCAACCTGGACGACGCCCTGAAGCCGTACGTCCGCGACGTCCTTATCTACCTCACCGATGCCGCCATGCAGCGCCAGATGGCCGCGCGCCTGGCCGCCATCCCCACGCTGGCATCCGTTCGGGGAGATTCGGTGGTGATGGCAAACCCCATCCTGCGGGCCTCGCTGCGGCAGGTCGAGGTGGGGCTGCCCATGCCTCTGGCCCCCCAGTTGCGACAGGTGTGGGACGGGATGCGCGGGCCGTATCAACTGGTGATGAACGGCGCGATCTCCGCCGAGGAAGGCGCCCGCCAGATGCAGGCTGAAGTCGAAAAACGCATCGCGGACACCTTTTTATAACCCAGTCACACCCATCCGAATGCGTACTCCCTGCCGCCCATGAGTGATCGCCTACGCCATCGGCTTTTCCTGCTGGCTTTGCTGGGCCCCACCATTCTGGTGGTGCTGGTGGTCGTGGCGTATCCGTTTTTTGAGAACGTACGGATTTCGCTCTCGAACATGAACATCTACCATATCCGGGACTGGGAGGTGATCGGGTTTCAGCAATACGCCGCCGTCCTGGCCGAGCCCCGATTCTGGGAGATCCTGGGGAAGACGATCGCCTGGACGCTGACGAATATCGTATTCCATGTGGTCCTGGGCGTATTTCTGGCCGTCATCCTGCATCAGAAATTTATCGCCGGCCGCTCCGCCTGGCGGGTTGTGCTCATTTTGCCGTGGGCGCTCCCGCAGTATATCACAGCGCTGACGTGGCGTGGGATGTTTAATTACGAGTACGGAGCCGTCAACCTGATTCTGACGCGGTTTCTCAACCTGCCGGCCGTCGAGTGGCTCACGTCGCCCTTCGAGGCGTTCGTGGCGGTGGTGTTGACCAATATCTGGCTTGGATTTCCCTTTATGATGGTGGTGGCGCTTGGCGCGCTGCAGTCTATCCCGGCCGAGTTGTACGAGGCGGCGGAAGTGGACGGCGCCTCGGCGTGGCGTCAGTTCTGGAATATCACGGTCCCCATGATCAAGCCGGCGATGATCCCGGCCATCACGCTGGGCATCGTGTGGACGTTTAATAACATCAACGTCGTCTGGCTGGTGTCCAACGGCGGCGAACCCAACGACCAGACGCACATCCTCGTCTCGTTCGTCTACGAAGCGGCGTTTTCCATGTATCGGTTCGGTTGGGCCGCGGCGCTTTCCATGATCATCTTCGTCATCTTGCTCACCTTCACCCAGGTGTTTCTGCACCGCACGCACACCGTTTAGCAACCGATCCCATGCGCTCCAGAACCCTCCTTGGCCGGATGGCCGCGTACGCCGCGCTGACGTTTTTTGCGATTGTATCGGTGTATCCGGTCACCCAGATCATCACGATCTCCCTACGGCCGGCGGATCAGTTGCTTTCAACATCCCTCGCCTTCATCCCCGAAGGCGCCTCGCTCGACAACTACCGCGAATTGATAGTAGAAACGCCGTTTCTGGCCTGGCTGATGAATTCCTTTCTGGTGGCGCTGGTTGTAACCATCACCGGAGTCGCGCTGGCGTCGACCGCCGGCTACGCGCTCTCACGCTTCCGATTCATGGGGCGAGGGGCCCTCCTGAGCGGGTTGCTGGTCACCCAGATGTTTCCGGCGACGATGCTCCTGCTGCCGCTGTACGTGATGCTCATCCAGCTGCAACTTCTTAACTCGTTTATCGGCATCATCATCATCTACACCGCCACCGCATTGCCGTTTTGTGTCTGGCAGATGAAGGGGTACTACGACACCATTCCGCCGGCATTGGAAGAAGCCGCACGCATCGACGGCTGCACGCCGTGGCAGGTGTTTTACCATGTGGTCTTTCCGCTCGCCGCGCCGGCGCTGGTCATCACGGCGCTTTTTTCGTTCATGACGGCCTGGAACGAGTATGTGGTGGCCAATGTGGTGCTTCAGGACACGGATATGTTCACCCTGCCCCTCGGCTTGAAACTCTTTCAAAGTACGCTGACTACAAAGTGGGGTCTCTACGCCGCGGGTTCGTTGCTGGTCTCGATTCCGGTTGTGGCGCTGTTCCTTTTCTTGAGCCGGTATCTGATCTCCGGCCTAACGCTGGGCGCCGTCAAGGGCTGACCCTCGCCTTTCGATCGATTATTTCAATCCATTCCTTCGCCTGATCGAACAGGCGTGACGACACGAGGGTAGTGTTGCCGTTGTTCCTAGCGGATTCTACGCAAGCGGCTCACTACGAGCCCCCGACAAACCATTTCCATGCTCGCGCGTACGTTTTCCAGGTCGTGTATGTACCTGTCCGTTTTACTCATGGCTGCCATGTCCGAGGGAAATAAGATAAGCATCCGGACGCTCGGCACGTTCTGGACGTTGGCGAATATGCTCAGCATACTCCGCATCGTCCTCGTATTGCCCATTACGTACATGATCGTCGAAGATGCACCGATCCGCTGGACGCTGGGGCTGATCTTCCTCGCCATCTGTACCGATTGGTTTGACGGCACCATCGCTCGCTGGTCGCATACGGTTTCGGAGTGGGGCAAGGTACTGGATCCCATCGCGGATAAAATCGCGGCCTCGGCGGTGGTGTTGGCCCTTGTGATCGCAGGGAGTCTGCCGGCATGGTTCCTTGTCCTCGTCCTGGGGCGGGATCTCCTCATTGTCCTCGGAAGCGCTATCGCCGCACACCGGCTGAACCGGGTATTGATGAGCATCTGGGTCGGGAAAGTCGCCGTGTTCGCCCTGTCTCTCACCGTGCTGGCGGCATTGCTCAAGGCGGATCCGCCTGTCATGCAGCTATCGATCTGGATCACCTCGGTCCTGTTTATCTACTCGTTCTTGCTGTATGTCGTGCGTTATGTGTCCATCTTCCGCACGGCCGGCCCGACAGGCGATGGCGCCCACGACGTACCTTTTACCGTGAAATCCGTCGAGCAGAAGGCAGAATCCCTGGGCTGATCGCGCCGGCCGCTGGAACGGCCGCCTCTTTGCGTCGTATCGGCATCTCTTTTCCGGCGGGCACGGGCGTTTGGTTCGGTTCCGCCAACGCTACGATACATTCACCAGCGCGAACGTCGATCCGGCGGCCTGATGGGACTCTTCGATCGATTCAAAACCCGGGACTCCGAGCAGGAACGCCTCGAGCAGGGCCTCGAAAAAACCAGAACCAGTTTTCTCGGCAAGATCGGCCGCGCCTTCAGGGGCAAGGACCAGGTTGACGACGAGGTGCTTGACAACCTGGAAGAAGCCCTCGTCACAAGCGATGTCGGCGTCAAGACGACCCTCGAGGTCATCCGCATGGTGCAGGAACGCGTCGCGCGGGACAAGTACCTCAATGCCTCTGAGCTAAACGGGTTAATCCAGGACGAGATCGCACGCCTGGTCATTGGCGATGCGCCGGGCCGGCCGGCCGATTTCAGCGCCCCGCTTCCGAAGAAGCCGCACGTGATCATGGTCGTCGGCGTCAACGGCGTTGGCAAGACGACCACGATCGGCAAGATGGCCTACCAGTATAAAAAGGCCGGCCGTAGCGTATTACTCGGCGCCGCCGACACGTTTCGTGCCGCCGCCACCGAACAGCTCGGCATCTGGGCGGAACGCGCCGACGTCCCGATCATCCGACAGGGCCACGGCGCCGATCCCGCCGCCGTCGCATTCGATACGATTGCCTCGGCGATCACCCGAGACTGCGACGTCGTGATCATCGATACCGCCGGCCGCCTCCATACAAAGGGGGGGTTGATGGATGAACTGACCAAGATCAAACGCGTCATGAGCCGGCAGATTCCCGACGCACCGCACGAAGTGATCCTCGTGCTCGACGCCTCCACCGGCCAGAATGCCATCCGTCAGGCGGAGGAGTTCACGCGCAGCGTGGAAGTGACAGGGCTGGCGCTCACGAAACTGGATGGCACGGCAAAAGGCGGCATCGTCATCGGCATCTCGAACGAATTTCAGATCCCCGTCAAATACATCGGGGTGGGAGAGGGGATCGAGGACCTGCAGGTTTTCGATCGCCGGCGTTTCGTCAGTGCTCTCTTTTCGTGAGGACTGAAAGCGTAGGGCAGTAAGCAATGCCCGTGTTGCCCCATTGGGTGAATCGTACCGACTGTTCAGTTGCGTAAATAGACGGTCCGACCGATCCATGGACGGACGGCGCGGTCGCCGACCCCATATTGTGCGCGAGCCTGAGAGCCGGCGTTTCCCGTTGTCGCATAAGAAAAACACGGCGCGCGACGTTAGTTGTATGGTAACGTCTGTACGGTCTGCTCTTTGCTGCGTAAGCGTATTCGGCCACGCTTATAGACGTATTCGCCACAATGCGTTTTCTTCTCGTTTCGCTGCTGCTGGTCCTCCTTGGGCTGCCCTTCGCCGGCAGCCCACGCGTGGGCTACGCCCAATCGACGCCGGCCCCTGGATTCAATGTAGACGTGGTGAGCACAAAAGCGCCCAACCACCCCGGTCAGGCGAGGCTCGATCTCTACGCGTCGATCCCATTTAATGCGCTCCAGTTCCTCAAGGCTGCATCCGGCTTTTCGGCTAGCTTCGATCTATACGCCGAGGTGCATCGCCTCGATGATCGGAACGAAATCCAGGCCCTCGTGGAAAATCCCGCCTGGGAAGCCACCGCGCAAGCCGAACATTTCACCGCCACCCAGTCGCCCCTCAACGCAGCGCTGACGTCTCGCTCCATCTACCTTGAACCAGGGCGTTATCGGGTACAAATCCAGGTGCAGGACCGTGCCAGCGGGATACAGATGCGCCAGGAGCTGATGGCCGAAGTGCGGGATTTCTCGCCGGCCGTTACCGTCAGCGATCTGATCCTGGTCAACGACTTTAGCGCCTCCACCCAGAGCATCGTCCCCCGCGTGTCCGATCGGCTGACCGTGCAAGATGAGTCGTTCAAATTTTTCTACGAAGTGTATGCCGACACGCCGGCGGAAGTCCGTGTCGAACGCGTCGTCATCCGGACCCAGAAGAGCAAGACCCTGCCCTTCCTGGGCTGGTTCCTGCGTCGCTGGCGGGATGAAGAGCCAATCGGTGAGGTGGCGTATCACTACGATGCCGTCGTCGGGCTTAAAAAAGGACGCAACCCGATCGTGGTCACGGTGCCGCTCCAGGATTACGAAGTGGGTGAGTACATTCTGAGAGTCGCCCTGCGCGATGCGGATGGCCGCGTGGTCGACCTGGCCGAACGCGCCGTATCCTTGCTGGAATCCGAAGCTCGGCACAACGGCCGCGATATCGATGAGGCGATCGATCAGCTGGCCTATGTCGCCAAGGCGCGGGATCTCCGATACATCCGGGAAGGCACGTCCAAGCAAGAGCGCTTCGAACGCTTCATGGCATTCTGGCAGAAACGAGACCCCACGCCGGCTACACCCGATGCCAATGAGCGCATGGACGAGTACTACCACCGGATCGACTTCGCCAACCGACATTACGCCGGCCAGACCGGAGGCTGGCAGAGCGACCGGGGCCATGCCCTGGTGCTTTTTGGGGAGCCGGACGAAGTGGAGCAGGGCCAGGCGAACGCGGATGTGAAGCATCCCTATGAGGTGTGGCATTACCGGCGGATTGGCCGGCGCTTTGTCTTTATCGACGACGTGGGCCGGGGTGAGTTCAGGCTCATCAGCCCGCCATGGGACGAGCGTTCATCCATTCGGTAATAGCGCACCCGTTGGGGCGTGGAGCAGAGCGAGCGCATGCATGAAACGTCGCGGGAGGCCGAACCTCGAATCGTCTATATGGGAACGGCCGCCTTTGCGGTGCCCGCACTCGAACACCTGTGCGAGGCCGGCTACCGCCCTATCGCGGTGGTGACAGGCCCCGATAAACCCCGAGGCCGTGGCCAGCAGATCTCCGTCACCCCCGTCAAGGCAGCCGCTCTTCGCCTGGGGATCGATACCCTCCTGCAACCGGAACGCGTGAGTGACCCGGCCTTCGCCGAAGCCGTGCAGGCGCTCCACCCGGACATCATCGTCGTGGTCGCGTTCCGCATCCTTCCACCGGCTGTGTACACCGCGGCTCGGCTTGGCGCCTTTAACCTTCATGGTTCTCTTTTGCCACGCTACCGCGGCGCGGCTCCCATCCATCGCGCCGTCATGGCCGGCGATCATGAAACGGGCGTCACCACCTTTTTCCTGGAGGAGAAGGTAGATACCGGTGGTATGATCCTGCAGCGAACGATGGCCATCGGACCGGATGAAACGACGGGTGAAATACACGATCGCATGATGCAGCTGGGCGCCGAAGTCGTCCTCGAAACCGTGCGGCGTATCGCCAACGGCACGGCGATCGTAGTCCCGCAGCGGAATGAGGAAGCTACGGCGGCGCCCAAGGTCTTTACGGAAGATGGCGTCATCGACTGGAGCCGGCCGGCTCGCCAGGTGCATAACCATATTCGAGGACTGTCGCCCCATCCCGGGGCGTGGACAAAACACGGCGATACCCTGTTAAAGGCGTATCGATCCCGAATCGCCGCAGGCGATGGCTCCCCGGGCACCGTGCTGGAAGGGGGGCGCCGGCTCGTGGTGGCTTGCGGGGAAGGCGCTGTCGAACTGCTGGATGTGCAGCAGGAAGGCAAACGCCGGCTTCCGGTCCAGATCTTCCTGAATGGGTACGCACTTGCCCCGGGCGATGTGTTCCATGCATGAGCTTTGGGTAAATTCATCGCGTCGACCCGGTAGATTAGTCCGGCCTGTTGTAAGGTACTGTTCCTCCGGCCGCCTTCGCGCGTTGTCCCGCGCCCACCCATCCTGCGTGGTCATCGCCCCTGCGTAGCATCGGTCGACGGTTTCGTCGCTCGTTCGATTCATTGCTTGATTTGTCAGTGTTGTGATGTCCACAGGCCTGTCTCGCCCCATGCCCACGCGTCCCGCCGCCCTGTTCGCGTCGTACGAGCGCGCGTTCCAACGCATGCCAAAGCGGGAACGCCTGCGGGCCGATCAACTCACCGATCGGGCAACGCATCTTCTGGAGGACCGGCTGGGCGCACGCCCGGGGACGGTTCATGCCGGCTTCGCTCATGTCGGATTCGGGCTCTTCGCCCAACATACCTGTTTCGTGGACGGCGGTGCAGCGCTGTTGTCGCTGTCCCAGGGGACTGCCGTCGCCCTGCGTCGTGTGGGTGATGATCCCTCGGAGATCGCCGGAGAGGACCCTGGCCAGCGTTTCCTGGTAACGACGGACGAACCGTCTTCACCTGCGCCGATCTGGGTGCGACTCATCGCCGCGATCTGGCGCCGCGTCGCCGGCCAGACGGACGGCGTCCAGGCCGCCGTGGTCACGACCGTTTTTCCAACCTGCGTCGAGCCGTATCTGGCGTCGCTGGCCGTTGCGGCGATGCGGGCCATGCATGCGGCCTGCGGCCTGCCGGCGACTACGCCGATTCCGTATGCGGCCTTGTGCACCGTCATCAGCGAATTGATCGATGGTCCCTATAGCGTGGCCTATCTCATGGCCGCCGACGCAGGCTCCGTCGATACGATCGTGTTGGTGAATACGTTGACCGCTGAGCGTCGAAACGTGGCTATTCCCGGGGGCGATGCCATCTGCTGGGGAATCGTAGATGTGGGCTCGATGGCTCCGCTGGGGGAGGAAGCCTATCGGAATGTGGAGACGCTGGCGAAGGAAGCGCTGGCCATCCTTAAGGAAGGGCCGCATCGCGATTTGCGATCGCTGACGCTGCTGGATTTTAGATCCCTGAACCGGGCGCTGGCCGGGCTGCCAAAGCGTCTCCGGCCCGTAGTGCGGTTTCTGGTAGGGGAGTCTCATCGTGCGCATCATCTGGATACCGCGTTGCGGCGATCAGACTGGCAAGTGGTGGGCGGACTGCTGTTCTTTTCCCACGCATCGCTGCGCGAAGAGTGGGCCGGCACCAATGCAGAGATCGATTTTGTCGTCGAAGCGGTGGAATCACGCGGGGGAGAGGGGATGTACGGGGCCTGTCTCACCGGGCGAGGGGGCTGTGTGCTGGTGGTCGGTCAGCGGTACGCCGTACCAAGTTGTGTGGAACGTATCAAGGAGGAATTCCTGGAACGATTCGGGCGTGAACCCCGCGCCATGCTGCTTTAAGGCGTGGCGAGGGGAAACATCGACTGAATCGAAGGATTCTAGGGGATGATTTTTGTCGCCCGGAGACCTACGTTATCGCTGCGATTCGGTCGTTGCCGGTTCGCGCGCATGGTTCGCTCCTACTCACCCAAAACCTTCAAGTAGTATGGCCTCATTCGATCTGGCCGTTGTGAACGAACGCATCGCCCAGGAAAGTGTCTTCGTGGATGAATTGCTCACCGAGATCGGCCGGGTAGTCGTCGGGCAGCGGTACATGGTGGAACGGCTGCTCATCGGGCTGCTCGGCGACGGACATGTGTTGCTCGAGGGTGTCCCGGGGCTGGCCAAGACGTTGACGGTGAGCTCTCTGGCGCGCGCCATCAGCACCAACTTCCAACGTATCCAATTCACGCCGGATCTGTTACCGGCGGACTTGCTGGGCACGCTGATCTACAACCAGCACGAAAACGTCTTCAGCATCAAGAAAGGGCCGATCTTCTCCAATATTATCCTGGCGGACGAGATCAACCGCTCGCCGGCGAAGGTGCAGAGCGCGCTCCTGGAAAGCATGCAAGAGCGCCAGGTCACGATCGGGGAGACAACCTTCAAACTCGAAGAACCGTTTCTGGTCCTCGCCACCCAGAACCCTATCGAGCAGGAGGGGACGTATCCGCTTCCCGAGGCGCAGGTAGACCGGTTCATGCTCAAGATCAAGGTGGGCTACCCGTCGCGCGATGAAGAACTGGAGATCATGCGCCGCATGGCCCGAACGGGCGAACGCGCCACGGTCCGTCCCGTCATCAAACCCCAGCAGATCCTGTCCGCCCGCCTCGTATTAAACGACCTGTATATCGACGAGCGCGTCGAGAAGTATATCGTGGACCTGGTCATGGCGTCTCGCCAGCCCGGACAGTATAAGCTCGAATCCCTGACCCCGCTCATCGAATACGGCGCTTCCCCGCGCGCTACGATCAACCTCAATCTCGCCGCTCGCGCCCACGCCTTCTTGCAGCACCGTGCCTACGTGATGCCCGAAGACGTGCGCTCGATCGCAATGGATGTACTCCGTCACCGCATCGCCCCGACCTACGAGGCCGAGGCGGAGGAAGTGACGAGCGAGGATATCGTGCAGCGCATCCTCGATAAGGTCGAAGTGCCCTGACCCCAGGCTCAATATGCCACATACTCCGCAGGTGTTTAAGAAGGAGAGTCTGACCGTCGAATTCGTCGTCGAACAACTCACCACGCGTATGGGGCTCGAGATCACCGCTGTTAATGCGGTGGACGCCTCGAAACGAAAGATACAGGAGAGTAATCTGCATCGCCCAGGTCTTGCACTGGCGGGGTATGTCGACCTCTTTACGTACCAACGGGTCCAGATCCTGGGTAACACCGAAACGCAGTACCTGGGGCATCTAAAGACATCCCGCCGGAGAGAAGCCTTCGATCATCTGATCCAATTTCCCATTCCGTGTATCTTTCTCACGGAAAACAACGAGCTCGATCCGGAGCTGGTGGAGATGGCGACGAAGGTAGAGGTGCCCCTCTATGTGACGGCTACCCCCACCACTCGCTTCATGTCCCTCCTGGGCGAGTTCTTGAACGATCAGTTCGCGTTGCAGCAGCCCGTACACGGATCCCTCGTTGCGGTGTACGGCATCGGCCTGCTGATCACCGGGAAGTCCGGCATCGGAAAAAGCGAGGTGGCGCTGGACCTCGTCGAACGCGGCCACCGACTGGTAGCGGACGACGTCGTGATCGCTACAAAGCAGGGCGAACAGATCGTGATGGGTTCTGGAACGGACCTTGTGCAGCATTTCATGGAAGTGCGTGGCCTGGGGCTCGTCGACGTCCGCGCGATGTTCGGCATCCGGGCGATACGCTTCCAGAAACGCATCGAGGTGGTGGTCAATATGCAGCTGTGGGACCCGGACGAGGACTACACCCGCATCAGCATGGTAGACGACACGTTCCCGATACTGGGCGTCGAGTTGCCCCTCGTCAAGGTGCCCATCACCCCCGGCAAGAACATCACCGTCATCTGCGAAGTGATCGCGATGAATCACTTGCTCCGCCATTATGGATACGACCCGGCCGAGGTGTTCGCCAAGCGCCTCGCCGACCGAATCCGTAAGAACGAGTCGACGATGCCCCTGCGAGGCATCGAATATTTCGAGCACGATTACGAATGAAGGGTCGGCGCCGAGCGTCGGCGGAACGTATCTCCGACACTGAAGTTTGGCAGAAAAGAGATACGATGGTGATGGATTTGACACGATTCCAGCGCCATCTTTCCGTTTCGTGTCGCACGAAGGGTCTCACTGTTGACAAGGGATGGCCGCGCTCCTATATTTCCTGGGCCAGAAAATAAGCGGAGTCAGATGCACTGGGTATGTACACATTCTCATTCTTGCTACTCCTTGTTCGATAGTGGACTATCCCCCACAGGTAGTCTGGTATCTCATAGTAAGCTTAAGTGAACAGACGCCCGGCCGATTGCCAGTGTAATTCGATGTACACCACGACTACAATCGCTCGGTCAGGCCGATCTGATCTTCAAGTTCTCGAAGAGGCGTTTGCTCCCCGGATTCGTCAAGCGAGCGTCCGTGATACCTCTTCCTGCTGTGAGCATGCACTGGATTCGAAGTCAATGGCGGGATAAGCGTTGTTCTTATGGCAAAAAATAAATATTATTACTACGACGAACAGTCATTTTCGTTTGTCGAGTTGAAGCCAAAAAGGTCGAGGCTGATCAAACAGGGCGGTATCCTCTTCTTGATCGCACTCGTCATGGCAGGCTTCCTGACCTACGGGGTGGACCGCGTCGTAGGTACTCCAGAGGAACTTGCGCTCATCCACGAGAACGCCGTTCTTCAGGACCAACTCAACACGGTGCGGCAGAAGATGTCCGACTTTTCGGCTCAGCTGGACGCCCTCTCCCAGTCCGATCAGGAACTCTATCGAACCATTCTCCAGGCCGATCCAATCCCCGAGGATGTCCGCCAGGTGGGTGTAGGTGGTACGGAGGCGTATAACGAATTTAACGGGTTCAGCCCGAGCACCAGCGAATTGCTCCGTGAAACCGCCTCTCAGTTGGATCAGTTGGAGCGCCAGATGAATCTCCAGAACGAAAGTTATCGCGACCTGGCGAATCTGGCTGAAAAACGGAGCGACTGGCTCGCGCAAATGCCGGCCATCCTCCCCGCCGAAGGTCCGCTCGTCTCCGGACACGGCCAGCGTTTCCACCCGATTCTGCGCATCAACAGGATGCATCACGGCATCGATATCCTCGTTCCACGTGGTACACCCGTACATTCCTCGGGTGACGGCGTCATCCTGGAGGCCGGCCGGAATTCAGGATTTGGTAAGTATGTCAAGATCAAGCACCCCGTTACCGGCTACACTACAGTTTATGCCCACCTCTCCGATATCCCCACGGAGATCGTTCAGGGCCGGCAGATCAAGCGCGGGGAGAAAATCGGATACAGCGGCAACACGGGCTTATCCGCCGCCCCACACCTTCACTACGAAGTGCGTGGCACCGATGGTCGATCGGTTAATCCTATCTACTTCTTCCTGCCCAATATGACGCCCGAACAGTATCGGGAGATGTTCGCCGAAGTGGAGGCTACCGAAAGCTCCCTGGACTGACCGGCGGATGAACGGGGCATACCCGGGGTGTCGTACTCTCCTCTCACCGGCTATTCGGAACACACGCTCCGCTTGCGCGTGCCTCGCCTGAGTACAATCAGGCCGGACGGGTACCGCACTAGCGCAAGTGGCGTGTTGCATTTATACCCTTTACGTCCTATCGTGCTTCCCCGGAGCGATTCGTTCAACTTGCTTCCGATGCTGTCACTTACTCCCACGTGTACCATTAGCTGAATTGCCGACCATGTATTGGACCCTGGAATTTGCCTCCTACCTGGAAGACGCGCCGTGGCCGGCTACGAAGGACGAACTCATCGATTACGCCGAACGGACAGGCGCCCCCATCGAGGTCATCGAAAACCTTCGCGAGATGGAGGATGACGGCGAGCCTTACGAGAGCATCGAAGAAATCTGGCCCGATTTCCCAACGGCGGACGACGATTTCTTTTTCGAGGAGGAGTAGCGGCGCTTGTGTCTGAACGTTATCCAGATAGCCGTCGTTCGCCTTATTATACGCTCATCCGTTCTCTCGTTCGTTTTCGGCGTTTATTCTGCTCACCGCCTTCGAGGCCTCGCGGTTCTCCTACACCTTTCTCTTGTGTGGGTCATTGTCGCCGGCCCGGGTTTGCTCCCTGCTAACGCCCAACCGCTCCCCGACCCTCCCCAAGAGTCGGATCGAAGTATCGTGTCTCGTGTTCGCTTCAGGGGCAATAGCGTCTTTACCGCAGATCAACTCGATGCCCGCGTTCGCACCCAGGCCAATCGTCGTTTCCTTCGTATTCCGGGCTTCACCTGGTGGCTGTGGCTCCATCAACTCGGTGCGTCCAATACGCTCGGACGTCGCCTGGGTCGCGCGCTAATCGCTACGGGCGAACCACCGGCCTACCTGGATACTACCGTTCTCCAGCAGGATGTGGAGCGTCTGATCAACTCCTACCGTCAGGAAGGCTACCGCCAGGCCGAGGTGCATGCACGGATCGACACCCTGGCGAACGGACGTCTCGACGTGCACTTTCTGGTCGACCAGGGACGCCCTACCTACATCGGCACCGTCTCTTACGATGCCGAGGACCTGGGGCCGTCGCAGCAGGAAGCGCTGGCCCGCCAGTCGATCTTGAAACCCACCAACCTCCGTGTCCGTGGCGATACCCTCTCGTTTCTGCCCGATGGTCATTTGTTTACCGTACCCGCGCTGCACGAGGAACGCCGGCGAATCCTTACCTTCCTACGCGACGAAGGTTATGCCTCCGCGACACGGGATTCCATTCGCGCCATCGTATTCCCCAGGGCAGAGGATACGCTCGATGTAACGTTCGTCATCAAAGCCGGCGAACGTTTTATGTTCGCAGACGTCTTCTTTGCCGTGAGCGGACCCGAACAGGCCGCCGCACTCCGCATCGATACCTTGGCCGTTCTTCCGTCTGACAGTGCCGGTATCGTGGTTACACAGATCGAGGGTGATCGCCGGCTTCGCAGCGGTCTGCTTCGCCGCTCCCTCCAATTCGCCCCGGGTGAATGGTATAATCAGTCACTCGTCCTGGCTACCAAGCGCCGGCTGGAAGGCACCGGCGTCTTCGCCTACACGCGCATCGAAGCCCTGATGAGCGATACGACCCACACGATCGGGGTCGAGGGCACACGGCTTCCACATCGGATCGAGTTGAGAACACGCGAGCGCCATCAGATGCGCTTCGAAACGTTTATGCTCCAGCGAAATGGGGTGCTTTCTACATCCGACAATGAGTTGGGTACCGGCCTGGGGGTGACGTACGAGAATGCCAATGTCCTCGGCCGCGGCGAACTGCTCCGCATCAATACGACCGGCTCGATCGCCGGCGACGTGGACTCTACGTTTTTTACCTCGGCGCAGGTGGAGGTATCAGCCTCCCTCACCATTCCCTACCTGATTCGCCCCTTCCATCGACTGGAAGATCTATTCGATCTTTACGACGCCCGCAGTCAACTCTCCCTCGCATTTCTGACCGCGCGCCGCGAACAACTCCGCCTCGTGATCCGTGGCCGAGGATCGGCCCGCTTCCGCGTCGAAATGCAACATAATCCAACGCTTTACACCTTTCTGGACGCCTTTGATCTTACCCTGAGCAATCCGGACACCCTGATCGGTTTCAAGAAAAACTTCCTGGACCAAATCGTCGAGGCCATCGACGACCCGGTCCAACGCGCGCAAATTGAAGAGGACTATACCAAACCCCAGATCAATAGCGCGCTCCGGTATTCGTTCCGGTCTGCCAATGCGAATCCCCTCCGACGCGATCAGGGATATAGCTACGAGGGATCGTTTGAGATCGGAGGCAATCTCCCGTACCTGATCGACCGGTACATCGCCACGCCCGATACACTGGAGGGCCGGCTGCCAGGCCTGGGCCTCTTTAAAAGCAGCTCCACGGACAACAGCCTCATCTACCGGCAATACATCCGCATGGGGGCGGACTTCCGGCGTTACAACCCGATGAATACCCGCTCGATCGTGGCCTGGAAGGTGGTCTCAGGTTTTGCGCACCCCACAGGCAATGCCGACGTCGTGCCATTCGACCGCCGGTTCTATAGCGGCGGCGCGGCGAGCGTCCGCGGCTGGGGCTTGCGTGAACTGGGGCCGGGGCGAAACCAGCTTGATTCGAGCAGCCCCATCCTGGGTGGCGAAATCAAACTAGAGGCCAGTGTGGAAGTGCGTAACATCATTATGTATGACGTGCTCGCTGCGGACTGGATCCTGGCGCTCTTTGGCGACACCGGAAACGTTTGGATCGGGCCGCGCAACCCGGGTGGACCGGTCGGCCGCTTTCGTTTTGACTCTTTCTACCGTGAATTGGGCGTGGGAGCGGGTTTTGGGCTGCGTTTGGCCTGGGAATATCTTATCGTACGATTAGACCTCGCTTATAAAGTGCACGATCCGGCGCGTGGAGGAGGCTTCTTCGATCACGCGTTTAATGAATCCAGGCTCCACTTCGGGATCGGACACGCATTTTGAACACCTTTGCCTATGCAGGAAATCGAAACGATACGCGCCCGTGTGGATCGCTTCACCCACACGCTCCGTACGGCCTACCAGCGAGCCGTCCAGCCTTCGGAGGATCCACGGCCCCAGGCTACCCTGAAAATACTCCGTCAAGTGCCTTTGCTTCAGGGCTTCGGCCGGCCCGAGTTGAAAGTCCTCTCCGAAGCGCTGCACAGCCGGGAATACAAACCCGACGAGTTCATCTATCGCGAGCGCGATCCGAGTCTCGGGCTGTACTTCGTGGAGCATGGGAGTGTTCGATTTTATGTGGAAGAGACAAATGGCGCCCTGCAAGAACTTCGGACGATCCACGAATACGGGGTGTTTGGCGAGCTGGCCGTGCTCGGCGATTTCCGCCGGCTCGAGACAGCCCAGGCTGTCAAAGAAACGCGCGTACTCGGCTTTTTTCGCCCCGAGTTGAAGTATATGATGAAACAACAACCTCGTATTGCCGCGCTACTTCTGCACGCGCTGGGAGGGTATGTAGCCGCTCAATATATCGCGTACAATCGGGCGATCGCGGAGAAAGAAGGCCGCGTGGTTGCCATGAAAATGCAGGATCTCGCCGTTCAGCGTAGCGGGGCGCGCCTGACAACACCGGGGGGCTGATGCCTCGATCTACGACCGTCCTGTAGGAACCGTGAAGAAGCAAGAAGAGATTGAAGTTGTCATCGAGAAGTTTGCCGATCGCGGCAAATCGCTCGCGCGCGTACAAGGTGTGGTCCTTTTTGTCCCCGGTGTCGTGCCGGGGGACCGCATTCGTGCCCTCGTGATTCGCAAAAAACGGAAACACGCCGAGGGGGTGATGCTCGAACTACTCGAGCCCAGTCCGCTCCGAACGACGCCCCGTTGCTCCTACTTTGGCGTTTGCGGTGGCTGTAAGTGGCAACACGTCGAATATGCCGCCCAGCTGGAAGCGAAGCGGCAAAGTGTGGTCGATGCCCTGGCCCATCTGGGCGGATTCCGAGATATACCCGTTAACCCAACGATCGGCGCGGACCCCATCTATTATTATCGTAATAAGATGGAATTCTCCTTCAGCGCCGCGCGCTGGCTCACGGCGGATGAAATTGCCTCCGGGGAAGCGTTTGATACCCGATTTGCACTGGGGCTGCACGCGCCGGGCAACTTCAGCAAGGTCATCGATCTCGCGACGTGTCACCTCCAATCTGAAGACAGCGTGACACTGGTCAACCTCATCCGTGAGGTAGCGAAGGCGAACGACTGGGAGCCGTGGGACATCCGTAAACAACACGGGTATCTGCGCCATCTGGTGATTCGTAACGGCCAGCGAACGGGAGATCTGATGGTGAACCTGTATACGAACGGATATGAGCCGGAGCGGATTGAACGGCTCGCCATGGAAATAAAAGCCCGCGTGCCGGTGGTGACTACATTTGTAAATAGCATCCATACGGGGCTGGCGCAAGCGGCGCTGAGTGAAGCCACGCATGTGATCTTCGGGCCGGGTGTCATCCATGATATCATCGGAGATTTTCGCTTTGAGATTGCTCCGAATGCGTTCTTCCAGACCAATACGCGTCAGGCCGAGCGGTTGTACGAGGTGGCGCGACAAAGCGCTGCGTTGAAGCCGGACGATCTGGTGTACGACTTGTTCTGCGGCGCCGGCACTATCTCGATCTTCGTCGCTCGCGACGCCCGGCAGGTAGTCGGCATCGAAGTCGTGCCCGAGTCGATCGCCAATGCCCGCGCCAACGCTGCCGCGAATGGGGTCCAGAACTGCTCGTTCGTGCTCGCCAATCTGGGGAAACTCAGGCTTGATCATGTCGTGGAGAAACACGGCGCGCCAGATGTGGTCATTCTGGACCCGCCGCGTGCCGGCCTGCACCCGGATCTCGTCCCCCAGTTGGCCGGCCTTGGCGCCCGGCGCATCGTCTATGTGAGCTGCAACCCACAGACCCAGGCGCGGGACCTCGCGATGCTCGGAAACACCTATCGCATCACCGACGTGCAACCGGTCGATCTCTTCCCGCATACCCATCATATCGAAAACGTAATCGGTCTGGAGCGTAACGACTGATTACGCGTGGTCTGGAATCCTTACCCACCACGCATCGTTACGAGTAATCCGCATCCTGTCCCCCGTACAATTAAACGCGTCCGATAGTGAGTGCTTTAGGTTTTAATACCGGTTATATCGAAGAACTCTATAGCCAGTATCTCATCGATCCCCAGAGCGTCAGCGAAAGCTGGCAGGAATTCTTCGCCGACTACCAGCCTTCGGAGTCCTTCGTGGCCGTCCAGACGGCACGGTCGTTCCAGGTGGCGTCGCCGAAACCCGTAAGTGCCGCCGCCGAACCCGCCCTGGCGCCGTCGGTCGTCCCGGCGGAAGGTGATGGCGCGCCGGCCGATACAGCGGTAACCCCCCCGCTTGGCGACGATGTCGAGCTTGTGCCGCTGCGCGGCGCCAGCGCGAAAATCGTCGAGAACATGGAAGCGAGCCTCGGCGTGCCCACGGCGACGTCCGTCCGGACGATCCCGGTTCGGCTCATGTCCGAGAACCGCGCCCTGATCAACGACTATCAGCGGTATGTCGGCGGCGAGAAGGTATCGTTCACGCACCTCGTCGCCTGGGCGGTGATCAAAGGACTGAAGTGCTTTTCCAGTCTGAATACGAGCATCCGCACCGTCAACGGCACGCCGCAGCAGGTCGTCCCCCGAGGGACGAACCTCGGACTGGCGATCGACATGGAACGACGCGGCAAGCGCGTGTTGTTTGTGCCGAACATCAAGGGGGCGGACCAGATCAATTTCCTCCGGCTGCTGGGTGTCTACAACGACATCGTGAAACGCGCTCGGGACGGGAAGCTGACGCCGTCGGATTTTGAAGGCACGACGGCGACGTTGACCAATCCCGGCATGATCGGGACGGTCCTGAGCGTGCCTCGGCTAATGCCGGGGCAGGGAGTGATCGTCGGGGTCGGGGCCATCGGATATCCGCCCGAATATGAGGCCGTGCCGCCGGAGATCATCAAGAAAATGGGGATCTCGGAAGTGATGGCGATCACCTCCACATACGATCACCGGGTGATCCAGGGAGCGGAAAGCGGCGCTTTCCTGGCCTATGTGTCCGAGTTGCTCCTGGGCAAACACGATTTCTACCGGGAGATTTTTACCGATCTGGGCATTCCGTACCAGCCCTATGCCATGGCCACGGACTCGACCCCTTACTTCGTGCGTGAAGGAGGGCGGGATTCCGAGATGGATCTCATCCACAAACAGGCCAGCGTGCTCCAGTTCATCCGCAGCTGCCGCAGTCGCGGCCATCTCCAGGCGGATGTGAATCCGCTCGGGTACAACTGGGCCTACCATCCGGATCTCGATCCGGCGACGTATGGATTGACGATCTGGGATCTAGATCGGCGGTTCATCACCGGAGGGCTCGGCGGGCAGGATATCCTCACGTTGCGCGAGGTAACGGATATCCTGCGGCAAACCTATGCCCGCAAGATCGGCGTGGAGTATATGCATATCTCCGAGCCGGCAGAGAAACGGTGGCTTCAGGAGCGCATCGAACCCTCGCGGGGCGTGGATTCGCTTTCGGATCGGGAGAAGCGCCGCGTGTTACATCGTCTGAATGCGGCCGAAGCGTTTGAACGTTTCCTGCACACGAAGTACATCGGGCACAAACGGTTCTCGCTCGAGGGATCCGAGACCATGATCCCGATGATAGACGCCATGTTGTCCGACGCTGCCGACCAGGAGGTCCAGGAAGTCGTGATCGGGATGGCGCATCGGGGCCGGCTCAACGTGTTAGCCAATATCCTCAATAAGCCCTACGAAGTCATCTTCTCTGAATTCGAGGGCAGCATCGATCCCAGCACGACGCAAGGTTCAGGTGATGTGAAGTACCACTTGGGCGCGCGCGGCGTGCACGAAGCACCCAGTGGGGCGACCGTCAAGATTGCGCTTGCGTCCAACCCCAGCCATCTGGAAGCCGTGAATCCGGTGGTGGAAGGGATGGTGCGAGCGAAGCAGGACCTGATGCGGCTCGCGAACGCCGAGGCGCCGGGGGGCGACTACAAGGACGCGGTGATACCGCTTCTCATCCATGGCGATGCCGCGTTTGCCGGCCAGGGTGTCGTGGCGGAAACCCTCAATTTGAGTCAGCTCCGGGGGTATACCACGGGAGGCACGCTCCATCTGGTCATCAACAACCAGATCGGGTTTACGACAAACGCCAGCGATGCACGCAGCTCGACGTATGCGACCGACCTGGCGCGGATGATCCAGGCGCCGATCTTCCATGTCAACGGCGACGACCCGGAGTCGTGTGTCCGGATCATGCGGCTGGCGCTGGATTTCCGTCAGGTGTTCAACAAGGACGTCGTGATCGATCTGCTCTGTTACCGCGTTCACGGTCATAACGAAGGGGACGAGCCCACCTATACGCAACCCCTGCTATACAAGAAGATCGAGGGCAAGCGATCCGTCCGGAAGTTGTACACCGAGTTGCTGGTTCGTCGCGGCGATATGGGGCTCGACGAGGCCGAGAAAATGCTCGATGACTATCGCGGTCTGCTACAGGAAGCGTTTGATCGGGTTAAGGCGCTCAAAGAGAACAAGCAGGAGTTGAAGGTGCTGCCTCGACGGCGAGAAGTGCGCGTGGAGCCGCCGGTCGTGACGGCCGCCAACCGGGAGGATCTGGCGGCGACCGTTCGCTCGCTCGTTCAATTTCCCGCCGGCTTCAATGTGCACGAAAAGCTCGTGCGTCAGTTCGAGCGGCGGGATGTGCAGTTTGCTGAGGAGAAGAAAATCGATTGGGCGTTTGCCGAGGCCCTCGCGCTCGGATCGCTGCTGCTGGAAGGAACCTACGTGCGTCTGGCCGGCCAGGACTCACGCCGCGGGACGTTCAGCCATCGCCATGCGGTGCTCTACGATCAGCAGTCGGGTGCCGAGTATATTCCGCTGAACAACATCCGAGAGGGTCAGGCGTCGTTGCTGATTTACGATAGCTTTCTTTCCGAATATGCGGCGTGTGGGTTCGAGTACGGCTACTCTGTCGCGAATCCGGAGGCGTTGGTTATCTGGGAAGCGCAGTTTGGCGACTTCGCCAACGGGGCGCAGATCATCTACGATCAGTTTCTAAGCGCCGCTGAAGAGAAGTGGGGGCAACAGAGCCGTCTGGTGCTGTTACTCCCCCACGGCTATGAAGGCCAGGGCCCCGAGCACTCCTCGGCTCGCCTCGAACGATTCCTTCAATTGTGTGCGGAGGATAACCTGATCGTGGGCAACTTCACCACGCCGGCCAATTTTTTCCATGCGCTGCGCCGGCAGGTGAAAAACACGATCGCCAGGCCTCTCGTGGTGATGTCTCCCAAGAGCCTCATTCGCCACCCGCTGGCCGTCTCGCCGTCAGAGGATTTCTACGAAGGCGCTTTCCAGCCCGTGATTTCAGCCGAAGGGACCGACCCCGAGCGTGTGGAGCGGCACCTATTCTGCGGGGGGAAAGTGTACTACGACATCATGCAGACGCTCCGGAAACAAGAAGGGTTGGCCGAGAGAATAGCCGTCACCCGGGTCGAACAATTTTATCCGTTCCCCGAAGAAGAAATCGCCGCCGAGCTCGAGCGGTATCGAAATGCACATACCGTCGTCTGGGTACAGGAGGAGTCTGCCAACATGGGCGCCTGGTCGTTCCTGCGGCACCGGCTCGATGCGGCGCTGGAACGGCTACACGGACCCTGTGGCCGGCGACTTGCCTATGCGGGCCGCGCGGCGAGCGCCAGTACGGCTACCGGAAGCGCAAAAGTGCACCAGCAGCAACAAGATGCACTGGTGCACGAAGCCCTCGGGCTCGAGGCTTGACGAAAAAAACCAGCGTATGCGGCGTGATTCGTGATGGCGTGATGTACGCGCGGTCACGAATCACGCAACGCATGGAGCCTGCCAGGCGGCGAACACCGTACGAGCGCGAATACCGTACGAGTCCGTGAACTCAAAACGTCCGCGAACGCTTGCGTGAGTTGCGGGCCGCTTTTTCGCGGGCAAGCCGGCGCTCTTCGGACGGTTTTGTATAGGCCATGTTCGCACGGAACATGCGGAGGACACGGCTCCGGTTTACGGCGCGCTTGAAACGGCGCAGCGCGCGGTCAATCGATTCGTTGTCGCGAACTTTAATTCCTACTGCCAAGTGCGTTCTCTCTTTTTCTTGGTTTTGGTTTCGGGTTGAAGGAACAGCAAAGAATAATACAGCGATTTGTTCCGCTCGTCAAGTAACTTGACCGAGTCTTTACGAGGTAAAGCAAGAAAGCCACGCAGCCTGAACGAACTGCGTGGCTTTCTACGGAATGTGGCGGGGCGCTGGGGGTCACCCACCAAAATAGTCGGCCAACACCGTTCTCGTGAGGTGTTCTATGCGGGGGGAGGTCTCGTACCGGACGAGCGTATTGAGTCGGCGCATGCCGGCCTCATCTCCAATCGCATGGAGCGCCATCAGCGCCAGGGTGCGACGCGCCTCCTTGTCATCCTTCTGGTAGACATCGAGTATCTTTGGGATGGCAGGATCCAGCGTCATCTTGCCGGGGTAGTGGGCCGCGTAGAAGATGATGTTGCTCAGCGCCTGTTCCTGAATACGGGGGATCGGTGAATCGAGCGATACAATCATCTGCTTACCAAACGCATCCCACCACGCGGGGGACTTACTTTCAAGGGGACTCTGTGCGGACGCAAAAAGCGGGAAGGCCAGGGTGATGACAAGCGCCAGCATACCTGGCCGATTAAGGATGTGTTTCATGATGCTCCCTCCCTCAAGGGATCGTCGATTTGGTTGGCAGAAGGCTACGGAAGGGCTTCCAGTCGGGTTACGTAGGTGCGAAAAATTTAACACTCAACCGTATGAGAGGGCAGACATGAAGCTGGTCCTGGCCACACGGAATGCCGGCAAAGTCGCTGAAATGCGCGCTCTGCTGGGCGGCCTGGTTGTCGAGGTGCTGGGGGTGGACGCGTTTCCAGGGATCGGAGAGGTTGAGGAAGACGCACCTACCCTGGCCGGGAATGCCTCCAAAAAAGCGCGTGAGGTATTCGCCTTTACGGGGTTGCCGTCGCTGGCCGACGACACCGGACTGGAGGTGCGGGCGCTGGGAGGCCGGCCGGGCGTCCACTCGGCCCGTTATGCCGGGGAGGACGCCAACCCCGTCGCCAACAGGCGGCGGCTCCTGGCGGAGCTGCAGGGTGCCGGGGATCGATCGGCACGCTTCACGACCGTGCTGGCGTACCACGACGGCGAGCAGGTGTATCTGTTCGAAGGTTTGTGCGAGGGCCGCATCGAGGTGGCCGAGCGCGGTGACGGCGGCTTCGGGTACGATCCCCTCTTTCTGCCGGATGGCGAGTCGCAGACATTTGCCGAACTGCCGGCGGCGCGAAAAAACACCATCAGCCACCGGGGGCGTGCCATGATGTTATTTCGAACATTCCTGATCGAGCGGCTTACCGCTACGGGCACATGATTATTCTGGTTCAACGGGTGTCCGAAGCCCGCGTAGATATCAAAGGCGAAACGACGGCCTCGATCGGCGCGGGGATGCTCATTCTCATTGGGGTCCATGTCGCGGACTCCGAGCGCGAAGCGGAGGCGCTTGCTCGAAAGTGCGCCCAGCTTCGAATTTTCGCGGATGATGACGGGAAAATGAACCGGTCATTGCTCGATTGCGGCGGTGATGCGCTGGTCGTTTCACAATTCACGCTGTACGGGGATGCCGCACGCGGGAATCGGCCCTCCTTCACCCGATCGGCGCCGCCTGAGAAAGGGGAGCGCCTGTACCGGCATTTTGTCGATGCGCTCAGCGAGGCGCTCGGCCGGCCCGTGCCGACCGGCGTATTCGGCGCCTCGATGCAGGTTCGCCTCATCAACGACGGGCCTGTCACCCTGTGGCTCGAAAAAAAGGCTCCCGATGCCTCGAGTGAGATCCCTGTAAGGTAGGTTTCCTGCAGACGAGCACTACATTCCAGCTACCCCAGGCGCTTCCAGGTAAATTTGTCCGACGGCAGCGATTCTATGGGTACGTGACCTTGTCGTTGGATGGGCCGGGGAGTATCTTCCTGGGCAGACCCCCTGGTCACCTTCATCTATTGCAGATAGGAATTGTATGACTGACGCACCATCGCTCACGCACGTCGACCCACAGGGCGGCGTGCGCATGGTAGACGTTGCGGAGAAATCCGTCACCGCGCGTACGGCGGTTGCCGCCGGCAAAGTGATCCTTGGCGAGGAGGCCTTCCGGCTTGTGGCCGAAAATAAGATCCGAAAAGGGGACGTGTTAACTGTGGCGCAAATCGCCGGCATCCTGGGGGCCAAACAGACGAGCAAACTGATCCCTCTCTGTCACGATGTGGCGCTTAAAGGGGTTGACGTAGTGCTGACGCTACGGGAGGAAGATTACTCGGTCGATATTCGCGCCCTGACCAAAACGCTCGGGCCGACCGGGGTGGAAATGGAGGCGCTGACAGCTGTATCCGTGACCGCGCTCACGGTCTATGATATGTGTAAGTCGGTCTCAAAGGGCATTCGCATTATGGATATCCACCTGCTCGCCAAAACCGGCGGGCAAAGTGGCGACTACCGAAAGGAAGAACGCTAGGGTTCACGTTTATTTACAGGGACGACTCATGGTAGATCTGTTGGCAGGGGGCGGAATCGCCCTCATCTTGCTCATTCTTTTTTTCCTGATTTTGTTTCTCTATTACATCCCAGTGAACCTGTGGATCACAGCGTATTTCTCGGGTGTTCGGCTGAGACTGATTCGGGATCTGGTGGGCATGCGGCTTCGCAAAGTGCCGCCGGCATCTATCGTGAAACCGCTGATCACCGCGCATAAAGCCGGCATCTTCGTCGATCCAGGCGAGTTGGAGGCGCACTACCTCGCAGGAGGTCGCGTTCAGCAGGTCGTGAATGCACTGATCTCGGCCGACAAAGCAAACATCGATCTGTCCTTCAAACAGGCAACGGGCATCGACCTTGCCGGCCGCGATGTGTTCGAAGCCGTCCAGGTGTCGGTAAATCCCAAGGTCATCGAAACGCCGGCCGTGTCGGCTGTGGCCAAGGATGGCATCCAGGTGCGCGCCATTGCACGTGTCACCGTGCGTGCGAACATCGATCGACTCGTTGGCGGCGCCGGCGAGGAGACCATCATCGCGCGTGTCGGAGAAGGGATCGTATCCACCATCGGCTCCTCGGCCACGCACAAAGAGGTACTCGAAAATCCTGATTCGATCTCCAAGGTGGTGCTCTCCAAAGGCCTTGATTCTGGTACGGCTTTTGAAATTCTTTCGATCGATATCGCCGACGTTGACGTAGGCGAAAACATCGGTGCGAAGTTACAGACTGATCAGGCCGAAGCCGACCTCAAAGTGGCCCAGGCAAAAGCCGAAGAGCGCCGCGCCGCCGCTGTAGCAAAGGAACAGGAAATGATGGCCACGGTGGTGGAGCAACGCGCGAAGCTGGTGGCTGCCGAGGCACAAGTACCGCTGGCCATTGCGGAAGCGTTCCGCTCAGGGAATCTGGGCATCATGGATTATTACGCGCTCCGTAACCTGCAGGCCGATACCCGGATGCGTAATGCGATCGGTGGTGAAGAAGAAGGCCCCTCAACCTAAAGGCGCATCTCGACCTATGCGCAGCGCGAAATGCTAGGATATATGTCTGAAAAGGATCGCGTGTTAAGCCGCCTGTCGCGTTTCACGGCCTTTGCTTCGCTGGGTGTCATAGGCACCACCCAGGATCTGGCCCGTCTCGCACTCGATCATGTCGAAAACTCTGACCCCGAAAAAGTCGCCGAGGAGACGTTGTGCCTGGTCGCCGTGACAACGGCGCGGGCGGCCGAAGTGGGATTACGGCAGGAGCAGCAGATATCGAGTGTTGTGGTGCCGACGCTTCTCGATCTGCCCTTTGCGTATAGGGATTACCTGGTGGGCGGCGCCATGATCACGCAACGCGACACCACGTTGCTGGATGCCAATGAGACGGCGTATAAACGCCTGCAGACCATTCGCTCTTTCTACACCGGAAATTTCGTGGAAAACCGGTTTCCCGCTGAATCGCTCGTTCGTGCTAAAATGGAAAACTGGATCGAGCGGTACAGCCTACCCTCACTGGCGATCACGCCGGCAGAGCGCCTGGAGAAACACGGCTTTGTTGGCCTGCTCATGACGCATCTCAAACTTATGCTCGCATTCGGCCGGCAGGGGTGATCGTTGTCCTGCAGCCGGGACCCCTTCCGTGAGTATTCTGCAAAGAGTGACGGAAACTGTAGGGGATTATGCCGCCAGAGGCTTGATTTCGCCGGCGTTTTGATTTTATTACCCTACGGTCTTGTTCGGATTTCGGTCGATGCGAAACGGACGATGCGCAGCACATCAGCATCCCGTAAGACCCGTCGATCCTGGCACATCGTCTACAGGGTATTCCTATGCGTGTTCTGCACGAGGTATCTATCAACGGCCTCATCGGCCTGGGTTACGCGGAAATCGTCCAAACGCCTGATCACCTGGAAGAGTGCCGCGGCGTGATCGTGTTTGATGAGGAGGTGGATGCTGAAGCGTTGGAGCGGGCGATAACGAAGAAGGAGGGTGTATACAGCGGCGTCGTCTACGCGAATGCGCTGGAGTCTATGGCCACGTTTCCCGTGGAGATCCGGCACGTCGAATGCGAGACGTCGGAGCCCGGAGCGACGTTTGTAGCGAGCACTCGGCTCGTATAGAACGCGGAGCGAGGGGACTATCGACCACTAAATCGGGCCGCACGTCGGCCTAAAAAGGCCTCGACACCTTCCTTGAAGTCGTGCGTGGCGCAGGCACGCCCGAACAGCGTCGCCTCTTGCCGTAGGCCTTCGGCGAGAGGGAGCTCCGCGGCGCGGCTGGCTTCGAGTGCGTAGGCTACGGCGAGTGGCGCTTTGGCACCGATCAGGTGCACCATCCGCCGGGCCTCGTCAAGCAGTGACTCGGGCGGGACGACTTTGTTGGCTAGGCCTATTTCATAGGCGCGGCGCGCGTCGATCCGCTCACCTGTAAGAATCAGTTCGAGAGCGATGCCATGGCCGACGATGCGGGGTAATCGCTGGGTGCCGCCATACCCGGGGATGATCCCGAGGTTGACTTCCGGCTGCCCGAAGGAAGCGGTCTCCGAAGCGATGCGCAGGTGGCAGGCGAGCGCCAGTTCGCAGCCGCCACCGAGTGCGAACCCGTTTACGGCGGCGACGACGGGTTTGGAGAGGCCTTCGATGCGATTAAACACGGCCTGGCCGGCCAGAGCGAAACGATACCCGCTCTCGCCATCGAGCGTGGTGAACTGCTTGATGTCCGCACCCGCGACAAAACTCTTGGGGCCGGCGCCGGTAAGCACGACACCCGCCACCGCGGGGTCCTGTTCGGCGTCGCCGAATGCCTGTGTTAGCTCATCCAGCACGACGGCCGTGAGCGCGTTGAGCGATTCGGGGCGGTTGATCGTGATGGTGGCGACGCGGTCGTCCACCGCATAAAGCAGGGTGTCGAAAGCCATAAGAGGGGCCGGAGAGCGGGGATCAGGAACGCGTGCGGTTTCGCGTCGCCGGCGGCTCGGATTCGTCTTCCAGATCGTACGAATCCATCTCGCTGAGCAGGTCGGTCGGGTTGGCGAACACTTCTTCGATCTCCTCGACCGAGGCCTCGGTTTCCTCGACCTCCGATAGCAACGTGTCCAGCTGGAAGGTGATCGCCTCCGGATCTCGCAAGGTCAGCGATTGCTCGTGGATGTATTTGATGACGTCCTCAATCGTGGCGAGCTGCGCCTCGATGATCTCCAGGTTTTCCTTACTCCGCTTGAATCGTTCGAGCCGCTGTTCGAGGATTTTGAGGTGGCGTTCCTTGATGGCGCGTACGCGTGGAGTCAGTTCAGCCAGCGTGGATCGGACCGTCTCGATGGCGCGGGCAACCTCCTTTTCGGCGCCGCTCTGCGAGGAGTATTCGTACCGTTCTTTCTGGTAGAGCAGCTTCAGGTAAGACTCGATGAGCCCATTGATCTTGCTGATGTGGCTATCGAGCAATCCCTGAGACGCGTAACTCATCTTCCGGTAGTTGGACTGGATATCGGTCTGCAACTTCCGTAACCGGGCGAAGCGTCGCTGGCTGTATTTCGTCAGCAGCTGATAAATTTCCTTCTGCGTTGGCGGTTTGCTCTTCTCGCGCTCATGCTGGGAGCGGATGAGCCGTTTAAATCGTTCCTGGCGTGGGACGATGCCGAGGTACATGAGTTCGACCGCGGCGGCCAGGATGAGGATGATGTTAAACCACGAGCCGGCGCCGGCCTCACCGCTCAAGAAGAACGCCACGAGCATCGAGCTGATCAAGAAACCGAGGTTCCATGGGCTCAGAAAGGCTTCTTTCGTGAAGTTGATTTCAGCATCGTTCATGGGCGAAGAAGCGACGATATCCGGCGTGTGCGTGGGCGAATCGTAGAACGAATCGCGAGGAGCGGGTACAGCGTTAGCGGCGAAATCGGCCGATAGTTTTCTCCGGGCCGGACTTCGGGGTGGACGCAGTATCTGATTCAGTGCTTGAATCAGTGTCCGACCCACTGGTTGATCTGGCCGGGTGCTCGGTGGCTCCCCTGTTGGTACGTGAGGGTGCGACGTTTGACGACGGGTCTTGTTTCTGGCCGGCGGGCGGCAAACCCATCTCAATTTTAATCTGATTGATCAACGAACTGGCGCGAAGTTTTTCCAGTTCCGCCTCTGCGGCCGCCCGGGCCTGTCGAGCCTCTTCGGTGTCTTCTGGTTCAATGGGCGTTTCCGACAGCGCCATGTCCAGCTTGACCTCCTGACGCACAGTATCAAGCGCCAGTCGTTCTATCATCTCGTCGTGTGTGCGAGAGATGTCGACGCCCGGGGCGTCCTGCATCTCCTTGAGCGCCCGATTGATCGTCTGCATCCGCTGGGCGGCGCGAAGCTGTTCCTTTAGCTTCTTGAGCGCAAGAAGATGCTCTTTCTCGGCTCGTTTGATGCGCTCGAATTCCTCAGGCGTCATGGTCGATTACTCCGATTGAGACCGCTGTTTGCCGATCGTTTTGCTTCCCTGTTCAGCCTCGCGCTCGGGAAGATCCAGCGAGGGGCTCCCTTCGCGCCCACGGGTATCCCCGCCACCCATACCCATCTCGAGTTTAAACTGTTTTACCAACTCGGACGCGCGGATCGATTCGGCGTCCTCTTCGATGCGGAGGGCCTCGCTGTCGAACGAATCCAACGCCATTTCGATACGGGCTTCGTTTTTGGCGGACTGTTCGTTGATCCGCTGCACCATCTCGTCGTGGGTCTGGTCCACGCCGCCCACTTCGAACTGCTCCATGGCGTCGGCCACCTTGGCCTGCCACTTCGAACGTTCGTGCGCGCGAAGCGCCTCTTTGGCTTCCTGGATCTTGCGGTCCTTTTCCCGCATGAACGCCTTTTTGACCTGGATCGACTTATCGTAGGCGACGGAAGCGTATTTGAGTTGCTCCTTGGACCGATCGAGGGTGTCCTTCGCTTTTTCGAGCTGGATCGCGTAGCGCTCCGCCAGATCGTCCCGGCCGGCCTGGATGCCCGCCTTGATCTTGGACGTCAGATCGGCAATCTCGCGTTCCACGCGGCGGACTTCCTTTTCGAGCAGTACCACGCTGGCTTTCACCGTCGCGATATTCTCGTTCATCTTGGGGACCTGGTCGTTCAGCTCCCGGATGTTCTGTTCCAGGATCAGACGTGGATCTTCGAGCGCAGAGATCGCGCCGCCAAAGACAGATTTAACCCAGCGAGAAAAACGGGACCAGACAGACATGGAACGGTGTGCGTAAGGTTGTGTGTGATCGTGCTAAACGCACGCAATATAACGCATGGACGTTTAACGAACACGTTCTCCGTAAAGATGCACCCTGTCGGTATTTTGCACCTACCGAGTGGACGCCCAGCTCCCGCCGGCGTATCGATCCATGAGCAGCTTCGGGGAGGTGACGGGTGCCGGCCCGATCGTGAAGGCGCCCAGCAGGTGCTGGCGTACGGCATCCACCTGCGCTTCGCGATGTGTGAACAATGTCAGCAGGGGCTCGCCGGGAACGATGGGTGCGCCTGGTGGGGCATGGAGGACGAGGCCGGCGGCCGGGTCGACGCGGTCCTCCTTGCGCAAACGGCCGGCGCCCAGAGCCACCGCCGCCTGGCCAAAAGCGAGCGCGTCGACGTCGTTAACATACCCCTGCCAGTCGGGCGGAGCGGACACAACGATGGCCGGCGCGCCGGGGTATCGATAGTCGGGCCGGTCGACGACGGATGCATCGCCGCCCTGGGCTTCGATGAGGCGCACGAAGCGATCGAGGGCGGCACCGGAGGCGATAGCCTGCCGCGCCATCTCCGCACCGTCTTCCGGCGAGCCGGCGACCTCTCCGAGGTGTAACATCTCGCCGGCGAGGGTGCAAGTGAGCGCCATCAGGGCGCCGCCGTCGTCACCGCGCAGGCACCGGATGCTTTCGGCAACCTCCGGCCAGTTGCCCACCGCGAGGCCCAGGGGTACGTCCATCCGTGTGAGCCAGCTGACGGTGGGTTTGCCGTGGCGCTCGCCGATGCCGGTGAGGGTTTCGGCGAGCCGTCGCGCGTCGGCCTCGCTTTGCATGAACGCGCCGCGCCCGCATTTGACATCGAGAACAAGTGCGTCTATGCCCTCCGCGAGCTTCTTACTCATGATGGAAGACGCGATGAACGGGGTGAAGTCGACCGTGCCCGTGACATCGCGGAGGGCGTACAACTTGCGGTCGGCCGGCGCGATGTCGGCCGTCTGCCCAATCATCACGACGCCCAGGTCGGCCAGTTGATGGCGGTAGGCGTCGAGCGAAAGGCTGGTGCTGAAGCCCGGAATGCTCTCTAGTTTGTCGAGCGTTCCGCCGCTGTGCCCGAGGCCGCGGCCGGAGATCATCGGGACCGGCACCCCGCAGGCGGCGACGAGGGGGGCCAGGATGAGCGATACTTTATCGCCAACGCCGCCGGTCGAGTGTTTATCTACCTTTTTCCCGGGGATATCGGACAGATCCAGGACGACGCCGGAGTAGAGCATGGCGTCGGTCAGGGCGGCCGTTTCGCGTTCGTCCATACCCTGGAAATACGCCGCCATCAGGAAGGCGCTCATCTGATAATCGGGTACATCGCCGGCGGTGTAGGCCTGTACCAGCTGCCATAGGTCGGGCGATGAGAGGGCCTGACCGTTTCGTTTGGCGAGGATGAGCTGTACGGGGTTGACGTCCATGGGCGCTGTTGTCGTCTGGCCGTGATCGTCTGAAAAATAAAAAGGCGACCCGCGCTGCGGATCGCCTTGATATCGAAGCGGACAGGCCCGCGCACGAGCCGGCGGAAGTTATTCCGTCGCTGTCGAGTCCGCCACTTTGGGGGCGGCCTTCGCGTAACGGCGGTTGAATTTTTCCACGCGGCCGGCGGTATCGACGTACTGGCGACGACCCGTGTAAAACGGATGGTTCGTCGAGTCGACTTCCGACGAGTACGTGTCGGAATCCATTGTCGAACGGGTCTGGATCGTGGTGCCATCCGCCAGTTTGACGGTGATCATCTTGTAGTTCGGATGGATATCTTTTTTCATGGTATCAGCGTGCTGTGCAGCGTACAAACGTCGAAATAGCGTGCATCTGTACTCGTCATGGATCGGCAGGTTTCCAGCGCCCCTCGCTCCATCAAGGCTCCACGGTTTTTTAATGTTGCCCGGCGCGTGACGGACGTTAGAATTCGATCTTATAACTTAGCACAGGGAGGGGGAAGCCCTCGCGCAGGGTTTCGACGGCGCTCCGGAGGTAGTTAAAGTCGAAATAACGATCCTTCGCTCCGAGTGCATTCTTAACCTGCAGGGCCCACACGTGCGATTTTTCCGGCCGATCGATGCGGTATGTGACGGTAAAATCGACAAGAAAGGTAGCCGGCCAACGCGCATCGAAGGGGCTGTTTTCGTCGAGGACAACCTGTTCTTCCTGGATGGATGCGGCGTGGTCGATAGGGCTGTAGCGTTTGCCGCCGAGGCCGATAAGCCGGCCATTGACACCGAGTGTGCGTCGACCACCCCGGAGGGCGATTTCTTTGCCGGCAAGGGCGTTGATGGCATACCCGCGGTCGAACCGGGAGCCACGCCAGACGCCATCGCCGCCCCGGTAACGGGCATCGAACAGGGATGCAGTGAGGAGGTAGTAATAGCCGTCACGCAGGAAGCGTTCGAGCGTAAACTCGATGCCGGCATTGGCGCCGGCGCCGGCATTCGTGAGCGCCGCGTTGAAACCCCAGTCCTGCTCGAAGTTGAGCATCGAGTACGAGCTGTCCGGCGTCACGGGGATATTGAACAGGTGCTGGTAGTAGGTTTCGATCTTGATGCGGCGGACGTCAGAGAGGGCGAGGTCGTACCCGAGGACGAAGTGATGGGCGCGTGCCAGGCCGAGTGCACCGTTGTCTGGCCGGCCGTCGCCGTTTGGATCGGCGAAGTAGATGCGGAGCTCTTCGGTCTGGCTGTGGCGGCCGATGCCGAGGCTGAGGGTCTGGCGGCGGCTCGCCTGCCATTGTAGGGCGAAGCGAGGTTCGATCGCGCCGCTGCCCGTGAGGCCGAAGCGGGTCGCATGGACCCCGAGGGCGAGCGTGAGCCGGTCCGTCGGCCGGAAACGAGACTGGGCGCCGGCTTCGAGCAGGTAGGCCTGGCCGTCGCCGGCGGCCAATGTGACGGCCGGCGGCTGCTGGTCGGGTGCGTCGCGAAGCGTCAAGTCGTACCCGAGTCGATGGACGGAGAGGCTCACCTCGTGGGTATGGCGCGCGCTGAACTTGTGGTTGAGCTGCACGCTGGCCGTGGCGCGGGTATCACGCGAATCGATTAATAGGTCGGGTTGCCGCTGGAGCGAATCGTCGAGGCGCACCCAGTCCCACAGGGTCCGATTGATCGATGCCGCGAGCCGGGACTGGAGGTAGGTTCGGGCGCCGAGGAGCGCGTGGTGTGTGACGCCGGCGACGCCGATGTCGAGTTTGAGGTCGGAATCCACGCGATCCCAGAAATCATACTCCCAGGCCGTCGAGTCCATCGTGGCGCGCTGGGATTGGCGGTCGCTGCCGCCCATTCCCCACAGGCTGAACCGGCCGGCACGACGGGTCGGGATGTTGACATGGAACGCGAGGTCCTGGAAGGTCGTGGCGGATTCGGTGGGGAGAAGGGGGAGGAGGAGGCCGAGGGTAGAGTAGCGATAATTGATCAGGTAGGAGGCATCGCCGCCGGCGTGAAAGGGTCCTTCCGAGGCCGCCTCGACGCCGATGAGGCCCAGCTGGAGGGTATGCTCCCGTCGGGAGGCGTTGCCCGGGCGGAACTGCATGTCGAATACGCCGGCGAGCGCATTGCCGAAGGCGGCGGGGAAGGCCCCTGTCATCACGTCGGACGAAGCGAGCAATTGACTGCTAAAGAGCGTGAGGCCGCCGCCGCCGGCCACACTGAGTCCGGCGAAGTGGTTTGGATTCGGGATCTCGACCCCCTGGAGCCGCCATTGTACGCCTTTGGGGCTGTGGCCGCGGATGGACAGCGCATTGTCCTGCACGCCGCCGGCCGAGGCGATGCCGGCAAAGGCGGAGGCCATGCGGGCCGGGTCGTCGAGGCCGCCGGCGTACCGACGGGTCTCCTCCACCGAAAAGGAGCGGGCGCTTACAAACGCCATTTCGTGGTGTGGACGATCCTTCTCCGCTCCCGCTTCGACAACGACTTCCTGCCCCTGGAGCACCTGTTCTTGCAGGGTGATGGATAGAAAGACCTCTTTTCCGGCGGTGACGAGCACTTCGGGGAGGAGTGCCGGCTCGAAGCCGAGGAAACTGGCGCGGATCTGTCGCCGGCCGACGGGTACGTGTGGCACTACGAACCGACCTTCGGAATCGGTCGTCGTACCCATTACGGGCTCGATACCCACGATAAGGATGTTGGCGCCCGGCAGGGGCGCGCGGGAATCGCGATCGAGGACGACCCCGCGGACGGTCTGGAAGAGAGGAGGGGTCTGCTGAGCGCTGGCGGGATTCGGAAGGACACACAACGCTCCTGTAAGAAGCAGTAGCGGGACGAAAAAACGCATGGTGAAATGGGCTATTGAGTGAATGAATCAACTCGAAACTAGCCGTTTGAGGCCCCGGCGTCGTCCTGTCCAGCGGGGCTGGACCTCAAGTCCCGTGTGAAGGCAGGGGTTCGCCGGCCCGATAGTCCGACGGAGAGTGGTTTGTGTGTTTTTTGAAGACCGCGTTGAAGGCCGACTTGGAGTTGAACCCCGCCTCGAGCCCGATGGCCAGAACGGTGAGGTGGGCGCAGGCGGGATCGGCCAGCTGGGTCTGGGCCTCGCGTACCCGGTAGCCATTGACGAAATCGTAGAAGTTGAGACCGAGCTGGGTGTTGATGACTTCGGTCAGGTTATGGGGCGAGATGTCGAGCGCGCCGGCGAGGTCGATGAGCGTGAGTTGCCCGTTTCGGTAGAGGTGTTCCTGTTCCATGAGCGCGCACAGCCGGTCCTTGATGCGGCGCGCCGTTTCGGGGTCCATGCCGGATCGGGTGTAGCGGGGCTTGTTGGATTGGAGCGGCTCGGCGGGGTTGCTCGCGAACTCGATGACCGGTTCGGGGGGCGGGTCGTTAGGGAGCAGGATTTCGTGTTGCCGGAGGCCGAGGTAGCCGATGAAATAGACCATGACCGTGACGGAGAGGAGCGTCAGGTCGTCGAAGGGACCGGTCGGGTCCAGGCCGACCGGGTAGTCGCCGGCGGGGCCACTGGCGACGAACAAACTGCCGGATACGACGAGGAGCACGACAAGCGCGATGGTGACATGGCGGACCCATCCGAGCTGGACGCGTTCGAGGGTGGAGTACGCCGACCGGATGCGCCGGCCGTGGCGGCGAATGAGCACGAGTACCGAGCCGATGTAGGCGGCGCCGATGACGAGTTTAAACGGCGCCAGGAAGCCGATGGCGGCGAGGTAGGGGTTTTCGGTGGGCTGGCGCATGCCGGCGAGCTTGTCCGCCCCGCTGAGTAGATAAAAGGGCGCCAGGAAGAGGATGAGGCCGACAAATGGCGCGAAATGTAGCGCGTCACGCGGTCGGAGCGTCCCCGGAGGCGTAGTGAGCGTCCGGACGTAGAGGAACCAGAGCGGACCGTACAGGAAGCCGATGGCGGCATCGAGTCCGATGAAATGAGGGAGCCGTGCGTCCAGGCCGGCGCTGTGGTAGGCCGCGATGCCAAGATCGATGGAGAACGTCGTCATCGCCGCCGCGAGGAGGCCGTTGGGCGTCGTCCGCGGCGTGCGGCCGGCTAGAACCGCCGCGAGAAACAGCCCCTGGACGGCGCCCAGCACGAAGACAATGGTCATGAGCGTGAAATGGCCGCCTCCATCTGGGCGATGCTGTCGCGGAGTTCGGCGGCGCGTTCGAATTTGAGGCCGGCCGACGCCTCGGCCATTTCTTTGCGAAGCTGGGCGATGAGGTCGCGTTTCTGGTCGTTCGTAAGGTATTTGACCACCGGGTCGGCCGCGATAGGAAGGGCGTTTTCGCCCCCGTGGTAGCGCGAGCTGTACCCATCCTCCTGGTCCGCTTTTTCCTCGGCGATGACAGTGCCGCGAAGGATTTCCTCCCGGGATTTGAACACCGTGCGTGGGGTGATGCCGTGTTCTTCGTTGTAGGCGAGCTGGATCTCGCGCCGGCGCAGGGTTTCGGCCATCATCCGTTGCATGGATCCTGTAATGATATCGCCGTACATGATGATGCGGCCGGCGGCGTTACGGGCGGCGCGGCCGGCGGTCTGGATGAGCGACCGGTCGCTGCGCAGGAAGCCTTCCTTGTCGGCGTCGAGGATGGCGACGAGCGCCACCTCGGGAAGATCGAGGCCCTCGCGCAAGAGGTTGACGCCGATCAGGACGTCGAACTCGCCGAGGCGCAGGTCCCGCAGGATGTTGACGCGTTCGAGGGCGTCGATATCCGAGTGCATGTACCGCACGCGGACGCCGAACGAGTCGAGGTAATCGGTGAGATCCTCGGACATGCGCTTCGTCAGCGTGGTGACCAGCGTCCGCTCGCCCCGCTCCGCGCAGCCGCGGATCTCCTCGAGCAGGTCGTCGATCTGGCCTTTGGAGGGGCGGAGGATGACGACGGGGTCCGGGATGCCGGTGGGGCGGATGACCTGCTCGACGAACACGCCGTTGCATTTTTCCATCTCATAATCCCCCGGCGTGGCGCTGACGTAGATCACCTGCTTCTGTTTGGCTTCGAACTCCTCGAATGTCATCGGGCGGTTGTCCAGGGCCGAGGGGAGGCGGAAGCCGTGCTCGACCAGCGTGAGTTTGCGGGCGCGGTCGCCGTTATACATGGCGCGGATCTGGGGGACCGTGACGTGGCTCTCGTCGATCACAAGCAGCATGTCATCCGGGAAATAATCAAACAGACAATACGGCCGTTGCCCGGGCTGGAGGCCGGAGAGGTGGCGCGAGTAGTTTTCGACGCCCGAGCAATAACCGACCTCGCGGAGCATCTCCAGGTCGAACATCGTGCGCTGTTCGAGACGTTGGGACTCGACGAGTTTACCCATTTCGCGCAGCACGGCCAGGCGCCAGTGTAACTCTTCTTCGATGGATGCCAGCGCCTGTTCGAGTTTGTCTTTCGGCGTGACGAAGATCTTGGCCGGGTAGATGGTGAGGAGTTGCAGTTCCTCGATGATGTGCCCGGTGAGCGGCTCGAAGCTGCTGATCTTTTCGATCTCATCTCCCCAGAACGTAATCCGGTAGGCGATATCCTCCAGGTAGGCCGGAAACACCTCGACGACGTCGCCGCGGACGCGGAAGGCGCCGGGTTCGAAGGCGATGTCGTTTCGGGTATAAAAGATGCTGGAGAGCTGGTGGAGGAGCGCGTTCCGCTCGATTTCCATCCCCGCCTGGACCTGCGCGATCTGTGCGCGGTACTCGTCGGGCGAGCCGAGGCCATAGATGCAGGAGACGCTGGCGACGACGATCACGTCCGACCGGCCGGACACCAGGGCGCTCGTGGCGCGCAGCCGGAGCCGGTCGATCCGTTCGTTGACCGACATATCCTTTTCGATGTAGGTGTCCGAGTGCGGGATGTACGCCTCGGGTTGGTAGTAGTCGTAATAGGAGATAAAAAACTCGACGGCATTGCTCGGGAAAAACTGTTTGAACTCGGCGTACAGCTGGGCGGCGAGCGTCTTGTTGTGGCTCATCACCAGCGTGGGCCGGTTCAGGTTCTGCATCAGGTGGCTGACGGTAAACGTCTTGCCCGTGCCCGTTGCACCGAGCAGCGTCTGATAGGGATCTCCCCGAAGGGCGCCCTTCGTCAACTCGTCGATAGCCCGGGGTTGGTCTCCGGTGGGGACAAACGAGGCCTGGATTTCGAAGCGGCGTTCGGCGTCGGCAGCGGACATGGAGAAGGGTTTGAAAGGGCGGTTTTTGAATCGGCTGTACAGGGCGATGCGCGCGGTCAGCGGAGGAGACTAACATACCCGCATGGGATTTCGTAAGTTGCGTCCATTACACGATGCTAGGGCATGGAACTGGATAATCAGCAAGCGCGCGAGGCGGCCTGGGGAGACATACTCGCCGGCGGGCCACCCTCCAGCGAAAAATTTGACCGACTCAACGCCTACGCCGAACGCGCCGTCAACGACGCGCCGCGACAGGTGCTGACGTGGGTGCCCGCTCTGATCGAAGAGGCACGTCTCGCGGGGGACCCCTATCCTGAGCGGTACGGATACTGGATTCAGGCGATGGCCTTTCACATCTTGTCCGACTATGACGAGGCCATGGCGGTACTCCGAGAGGGCATGGCGCTCGCCGAGGCCATCGAGGATCGGCAACTGCAGGCCGGCATGTTGGGCGGGTACGCCGGCGTCTACCTGAGCCTGGGCGACTTCGAGAAGGCGCTTTCGTACGGGCAGCGGGCCATCGACGTACTCTCAGACGGCAGCCATGGCATGTACCGCGGCTGGCTATTGCATGGTTTCGGGGTAGGCTATTTTGAGATGGGCGACCTCGATCGGGCGCTCGGTTATTACGATCAGAGCCTCGCTCTGTTCGAGGCGGAGGGTTTCGGCATCGGCACGGCCCGGGCGCTGACGGGTATCGGAGCGGTCCACCAGCGCCGGGGCGATCGTGCGCGGGCTGTGGAGTATTTCCAGCGCGCGTTGTCCCTGTTTCGCGAGGAAGATAACGTCAACGGCGAAGCGCGGGCCCTGCACGATCTCGGGTGTTTGTGCCTGGAGGAAGGACGGTTTGAGGAGGCCGAGGCGTACCTGTTGGACGGCCTCGCGATCCGCCGGCAGATCGATAACACGCGGGCCGTGAGCACCAGTCTACTCCACATCGGCCGGCTCTATATTCGCATGCGACGCTACGATGAGGCCGAGGCCGTCCTCCAGCGGTCGCTCGCCATCGCGGAGGGGTTGGGCGTGGAGACGCGCATCTACGAATCTCATGAAGCGCTGGCCCAGCTCTACGAGGTGCGGGGCGATTCGATGACGGCGCTCGACCATTACAAGGCTTACCACGCCTCGAAAGAGCGTGTGTTCAGCGAGGAACTGCGCGTCAAGATGAGCCATCTACAGATCCGTCTCGCGGTGGATCAGACGGAGCGTGAGGCCGCCTGGATACGGGAGCAGAACGCCCTGCTTCAGGAGAAAAACGGACGGCTCGAAGATCTCCTGGCCGAGCTTAACGCCGCGCAGGATCAGTTGATACAGAGCGAAAAGATGATTTCGCTGGGTCAGCTTACGGCCGGCATCGCACACGAGATCAAAAATCCGCTCAATTTCGTCAATAATTTTGCTGCGCTGTCCGTCGAGCTGGTCGAGGAACTCATCACCTTCCTCGATGCCCATCCCGAAGCCCCGGTTCGGCAGGTGCGCGAGCAACTGGCGGATGTGTTGAACAACCTCGGGGAAAACGCGAGCCGGATCCAGCAGCACGGCAAACGGGCGGATCGGATCGTGCACGGCATGCTTCAGCACGCTCGGGGGGCGTCGGGCGAATGGCGCGAGGTGGACCTCAACCTGCTCCTCGACGAATACGCCGGCCTGGCCTATCACGGCGCTCGCGCCCGGGATTCGAGCTTCAACGTGACGATCGATAAGCGCTTCGACACGGCCGTCGGGCAGGTGCGCATGGTGCCCCAGGACATTGGGCGCGTGCTGCTCAATCTGCTGAGTAATGCGTTCCATGCCGTGAACGCCCGGCGCCAGCGAGGCGATGCCGGCTACGCCCCCCGCGTCCAGCTGGTCACGCGGCGGGAAGGCGATAGCGTCATTGTCCGAGTAGAAGATAACGGCATCGGGATCCCCGAGACGCTTTATCCCCGTATATTCAACCCGTTTTTTACCACCAAGCCGCCCGGCGAAGGGACTGGACTGGGGCTGTCGCTCAGCTACGATATTGTCACCCAGGGACATCGTGGGGCGCTCCAGGCCGATCCGTCCGTCGTAGACGGGGCGGCTTTTGAAATGACCCTGCCCACGGGCGCCACCTCGCCGGCGTGAGGCGGCGCGAAACATCGGGCGTTGCGCCCGTACGTGTATGCAACGCGACACCCTTCACGTGCTCGTCGTCGACGACGAGGAAGACATGCAATGGTTGTTCCGTCAGCATTTCCGGAAGGAAATCAAGGCGAATACCCTTTCATTCCACTTCGCGCTTTCGGGTGAGGATGCACTGACGTATATGCGCTCGCTCAAACGGGCGGACATCGTGCTGGTGTTGTCCGACATCAATATGCCGGGGATGACGGGGCTGGAGTTGCTCAAGTGGCTCAAGCAGGAGTATGCCGGCGTGCCCGTGCACATCATCACTGCCTACGGCGACGAGCAAAACTACCGCTCCGCCATGCAGTATGGCGCGGACGGCTATCTCACAAAACCCATCGACTTCGCAGAGTTGAAGCAGACGATCGTGAGGATGACGGCGTAGATGGAAGCACCCAGAAAAATACTCGTGGTGGACGACGAGCCCGATCTGGGCGCGTTGATCCGTCAGAAATTTCGGAAGGAAATCCGCGCCGGCGATTATGACTTCGTCATGGCGTTGGATGGGTACGAGGCGCTCGATCGGCTCAACGAAGATCGCGACATCGAGATCGTACTGACCGATATCAACATGCCGCGGATGGATGGGTTGACGTTGTTGACCCACATCAGCCGGCTCGAACGGCTATTGCAGGCCGTCGTGGTGTCCGCCTATGGCGATCTCGACAACATTCGCCAGGCGATGAACCGGGGGTCATTCGACTTTCTGATGAAGCCGATCGATCTGCATGACCTCGAAATCACCATCAAAAAAGCCATCGACATTGTCGATGAACGCCGGCGGGCCCGACGGGTCCGCGAGACGTTCGGCCGGTACCTGTCGGACGAGGTCGCGTCCGCGCTGCTCGACAATCCGGACGCCTGGCGGCTGGGCGGTGAAAAGCGCCCCGTGACGATCCTCATGTCCGATCTCCGCGGCTTCTCGAATGTGTCGGAACGGCTGCCGCCGGAAGTAGTGGTCGACATTCTGAATACCTATCTCGGGAAGATGGCCGACGTCATCGCCGCGTACAATGGCACGATCGACGAGTTTATCGGAGACGCGATCCTGGTCGTTTTTGGCGCCCCGTTACAGCGGCCGGACGACGCCGAGCGGGCCGTGGCGTGTGCGCTGGCCATGCAGCGTGAGATGGCCGTGGTGAACGAGGTGATGCACGCCCGCGGGTGGCCGGCGCTCGAAATGGGCATCGGCATCAACACCGGCGAGGTTGTCGTGGGCAACATTGGATCGGCCAAACGCGCCAAGTACGGTGTCGTCGGGAGCCACGTCAACCTGACATCCCGCATCGAGTCCTACACCGTCGGCGGGCAGATCCTGCTGTCGGAGGGGACGCGGACCGCGGCCGGCGGGGGCCTGGTCATCGGCCGGCGGATGGAGGTGTCGACCAAGGGGTTCGCCGAGCCCATCGCGTTGTACGAGGTGGAAGGGATCGGGCCGCCCTACGACCTGTATCTCGCCGGCGAGGCCGATCCGCTCGTCGACCTCGCGGCGCCGTATCCCCTCCATTACATGGTGTTTGATGGAAAACACGTGACCGGTCGGCGCTCGGAAGGCGCGTTGTTGGCGCTCTCTCATCGAACGGCCCTGGTCCAGCTCTCCGCGCCCGTGCAGGTGTTGGAGAATGTACGTGTGGATATCGCATGGCACAGGGGCGACGAGCCGGCGTCGGGTGATCTGTATGCGAAGGTGACTGAAGCCGACGCCGGCCGGCAGACGGCGTTGCTCCGCTTCACGGCCATCCCCGAAGATGTCGCCAGCGCCCTCCGCGCGCTGATCGATCCCACACAATCCATGTGAACGCCATCATGCCCTTCGATATACTGGTCGTCGACGACGAGCCGGACCTCGAGTTGCTCATTCGACAGCGCTTCCGGAAACGGATTCGGGCCGAGGAATGGGCGTTCCACTTCGCGCAGAACGGGTTTCAGGCGCTGGATGTCCTGCAGGAGCAACCCCAGATCCAGCTCATCCTGACCGACATCAACATGCCCGGCATGGACGGGCTCACGCTGCTGGATCGGCTCCAGGGGATGGATCGCTTGCTGAAAGCGGTCGTCGTGTCGGCGTATGGGGACATGAGCAACATCCGCGTCGCCATGAACCGCGGCGCGTACGACTTCGTGACGAAGCCCGTCGATTTCGACGATCTGGAGCGGACGATCGACAAAGGGGTGCGGGAGCTGCGGGTGGTTGGCGAGGCGCTGAACGACCAGCGCGCGCTCCTCGATCTCCAGAAAGAACTATCCGTGGCCCGACGGATTCAGCGGGCGTTTCTGCCGGCGGAAACCCTCGAAACCGAACAGATTTCGATGCATGCATTCCTGGAGCCGGCGCGGGAGGTGGGTGGAGATTTCTACGACTTCTTCAAGATCGGGGACGACCGGATGGGGGTGGTCATCGGCGACGTATCCGGGAAAGGGGTGTCGGCGGCGCTGTTCATGGCGATCACGCGCACGCTGGTCCAGGCGGTGGCGATGCACGTCGATGCGCCGGGCGACATCGCCGAGCGGGTCAACCGGATGTTGTATCCGCAGAGCCTATCGGAAGTGTTCGTGACGGCGGTTATCGGCATCCTGGAGCTTTCGAGCGGGCAGTTCACCTATGTCACCGCCGGACACCCGGCGCCCTGCCTGGTGACGGCGGACGGCGGCGTCTCGACCCTCGAGCGGACGCGGGGCGTCGGGTTGTGTATGGTGAGTTCCTTTACCTTCGCGGAGGCCGCCGTTCGATTGGCGCCAGGCGATACCTTGTTTCTGTACACGGACGGCATCACGGAGGCTGTGGGCGAGAAGGGCGCCTTTTTCGAGGAGGTGCGTTTGATGGCCTCGCTGGGGTCGCGGGGCGGCGCCGAGGCGATCCTGCGTGGTGTACGCGAGGCGGTGAGCACCTTCACGGCCGGGCAGGCCCAGTTCGACGACCTGACGGCGCTCGCGTTGACGTACCGGGGCTGAAGAATCGGCGTCTCCTGATGCCGGCCTCGATAGACGACTTCGTTACATGCAGATAAAAATATTCACCACCGGCGGCACCATCGACAAGGTGTACTTCGACGCCAAAAGCGAATTCGCCGTCGGCGATCCTCAGATCACGCGCATCCTGTCGGATGCCGGCGTGGTGGTCTCTTACGCCATCGAGCGGTTGTTATCCAAGGATAGCCTGGAGATTACCGACGCGGACCGGGCGCTGATGCTGGAACGGGTCTCGCACGAATCCGCGCCGCATATTCTGATAACACACGGGACCGATACGATGGTAGATACGGCGCGGGTGCTCGAAGCCGTGCCCAATAAAACGATTGTCCTGGTCGGTTCGCTCAGCCCCGCCCGGTTTAAGAACAGCGACGCCGAGTTTAACATCGGTTTTGCGCTCGCCACCGTCCAGGCCATGCCCCCCGGCGTCTACATCGCGATGAATGGACGCATCTTTTCGTCGGGTTCGGTTCGGAAAAATCGGGAGAAAAATTGTTTTGAGTCCACCGCTCCATGAGTTCGCTCCCGTTTTATAGGTTTTACCACCCGTGGCCGATACTGCAAGGGCCTACCCCTTCGGATCGCCCGTTTGTGCAGCTCCCCTGCCCGCCTTCCCCCCGGGGTTATATAAAAAAGACCACCAAACCCGGAAGTTGCTGTGCAGTCTACTCTGGAGATCGATCAGTTGAGCGCCCGCTTCGCGCTTGGCCGGCAGGTTACATTTGTTGAAGGCCCCGGCGGTTTGCCGATGATTGAGCTGGCGCACGATCAGGCCCGCGCCACGGTGTCGTTGTACGGGGGGCAGGTGCTGAAATTCCAGCCCGCCGGCGCCGAGCCGGTGCTCTGGATGAGCGAAAAGAGCCATTTTGAAGAGGGCCGCGCCATCCGCGGCGGCATCCCGCTTTGCTGGCCCTGGTTCGGACCGTCGCTTCTGGACGACACGCTGCCCAATCACGGTTTCGTACGAAACCGGATGTGGGACGTGCGCGCCACACGGATCGTGGACGGCGAAGCCGCGCAGGTCCGCCTGGGGTTGTCGGACGACGCGGAGTCCCTCCGGATGTGGCCGCATCCCTTTGACCTCGAACTCGTCATCACCGTCGACACCGCGCTTACCGTCGAACTCATCGTTCGTAATACCGGCCACTTCGCGTTTGTCTGCGGCGGCGCGCTCCACACGTACCTGATCGTCGGCAACGTCGGCGATGTGCAGGTACACGGGCTGGAAGGCCTGTCGTACATCGATCAGCTCCGCCCCGACACGCTCAACCGGCAGGAGGGGCCCATCGTTTTTCGTGGCGAAGTGGACAACATCTACCTCGACACCACCGGTCCATGCGTCCTGGAGGATCCGAACCTCCATCGCCGGATCGTCGTGGAAAAAACCGGCAGCCGGTCGACGGTCGTCTGGAATCCCTGGGTCGCGAAGGCCCGCCGCATGGCCGATTTCGGCGACGAGGAGTACCTCGAGATGGTGTGTATCGAAACCGCCAACGCCGGCCGGGACCTCGTCTCCGTCACCCCCCGCGGCCAACACCGCCTCAAGACCACCCTCCGCGTGATGCCCCTGTAGGCCGGGTTAGGCCGAAGGCCGTAACCCGGCATTTGCCACCGGTTGGGTTTGTGGATATTCGTCAATTCGCCGAGTTGGCGTAATCGTCAATTCGCCGAGTTGGCGTATTCGTCGATTCGCCGGGGGCGTGGTGTTGGATGTTCGCCGGGGGCGTGGTATTGGATGTTCGCCGGGGGCGTGGTGCTGGATGTTCGCCGGGGGCGTGGTGCTGGATGTTCGCCGGGGGCGTGGTGCTGGATGTTCGCCTTTTGCCATACGGGCTTTTGCCATTCTTTCTGTCTGGATTTGTGGCTGGCGCTTGCCTACCTTTCTGGACGGCTTCGCCCGGTGATCCTCCCTTTTGATTCGATTTGGACGCTGGTCTGCCGCGGCATTATCTCTGCAAGCGTTCAGACATGGCAAAAAACGATCGTCGGGTAGAAGCAATGACCGGCGCAGGCTGGTGCCTGATTCCGATGGTCGCCACGCCATGACGGCAAAAGAGGCCGATGAAGCCTTCGAGCCGCCGGCGCTGCTCCGCGAAGCCGATTGGGACGATCTTGTGCCCCGGTTGCGCCTCTGGGCGCACCATTTTCACCGACGCTACCTGGGCCAGATCCGTTCGGCTCCCTCACCGGACGACCTGGTTCAGGAGGCGATCGTGAAGCTGTACACCGGCCGGCGCCGGCTGCCCGAGGACGTCCCGCTCCTCACCGTGCTGATCAACAACATCCAGAGCGACATCTGGAACTGGCTCACCCGCGAGGGTTTCACGAGCAAGGACAGCAAAGGCAAGGGGCGGAAAGGCTGGGGACGCCACACCGCGCTGGAGGAGTGGATGGCCGACCACGAGCGCCCCTCCCTACCTTCAGAGGTCGCTCGAAAGCATCTGCAGGAGTCCATCAAACGACGATTCGCCGGCGACGAGCTGGTTCTTCAGATGGTCGATCTCCTCTTCGCCGATCCGCTCCTGCGGCCGCGCGATCTGGCGAACCTGTTGAAGACGTCGGTGCTTGAAATAAATAAAGCGCAGAAGCGCCTCAAACGCGGGGCGCTGGGATTAAAAGACGCACTCTGACTTACTCCGGAACGGACAGCCCCATGGCCAAACGAGCCCACCGCACCCCCGACGACGCGTCGACCCCCGACGCCTCCGCCTGGCTGGATAACCGCCACGACGACGGCCTGCTCGATCTCGATGTACTTGCCGCCATGCCGGCGGCCGACGTACGGGCTGAACTCCGCGCCCACGGCGGCGGCGAGGATGCGGCGTTTATGGCGGCATTGAAGCAGCGGCTGGGCAGCCTCGAGCCGGCAACGGCGCGCCCTCCCGTACGAGAGGCGGACCGCTCGCCGGTGGTGCAACGCCGGCGCGTGAAGGTGTTCGGGTTTCGCGGCGCGCTGATCTTTTCGGCCTGTGTGTTGGTGGCCGTGTCACTTGGACCGATCACCTTTAGAAAGATCACGTCTATCCAGAACCCGGCCCTGGCCATCGATCCGGCGATCCCGAGCGTCGATCCGGCATCCATCCCCCCGACGCGCCTCGAAGGGCCGGCGCCGGGCGAGCTGGTGAAAGGGGTGAAGTACGTGCTGGTGGGGCTGGGGCGCGCGGCGTTGAACACGCCGCTCCCAAACAATCCGGGATCGCTGCAGGCTTCCTATCAGCTCCGGATGATGGTCGACCCCCAGGGGAATGTGGTCGGGCTGGAGTCGCTTTCCGAAGGTACGGATGCGTTCGAGCCGGTGGTGATCGATTCGCTCCTGCGCTGGCGCTTCGGGCCAGGCCGCGATGGTGGCCCGCGCACAAATGCCGGGACGATTACGATTCTCTACAGCCCCGAATGATGGGCAGATCATGAAACACTGCTGGCGGACCGGGTGTGCTGTTGTAGTGCGTTAATTTGTGATCTGAAATCAGTAATCTACGATAAGCGGCTCGCCGGCGATGGCACTAGGGGTGCGAGAGCGCCGGTGAGGGCGCGGGCGACGAGCAGACGCAGTTCTTCGTTGAGGTAGATCACTTCCGTGTAGACGATCTGCTGCTCGGGGCTAAGGGCGTCGTACGACGTGGTCAGCGACCCTTCGAATTCATCGGTGAGGCGGGCTACTAACGCCTCAATCGAGGCGGCTAGCTCCACGTTACGACCCGCCGAAGCCTGGATCAGCGCTTCTTGATGATGGGTCAGTTCGTCCAGAATGGACGCCATGGGGCGTTCGCGAAAGAGGACGCGGGTGCTATGACCCGTAGCCTCATTCGGTGAGGCGGCAATGGCTTCGAGGCCGTATGACGGATAGCGGGCCAGCTCGGAGGCCGGCGTTTCAGGCGCACAGGCGCTCAGCGCAAGGAGTCCGAGTACATAAAGCGAGCGGTTTTTCACGTCGGTACGGGCTAACAGGAGCGATTCACAGGCGGGCGCTTCCCGCTTCGACACCGTTGTATTCTATCCGGCTCTGCTTTTTTGCCGCATTCACCGGAGGTCAGTGAGGAGCTTGGCCTGTCCGGGGGGAAACGTGCGAAAGGGGGCGACCGGGATAAGACAGCCTGCTTGCAGGAAATATGCCCTCTTCAAGCATGCGAAAAAACTTCATACAGGCGCCCGAGGCCGAGGGCGGCTTTTTGCCGTACCGAGGTCGTACTTCGGTGAGAACAGCCCGTAATTTTGGGATCGGCGGGGAGGTTACCGCAAGAGGTGACGCAGGTTGGGGAGATACTTTTCGAACGACCCCGTGTTAAAAGTAACGACGCGGTCGCCGGCGCGGATGACGCCGCGGTCGACAAGGGAAGGAAGTGCCGCCAGGCAGGCAGCTCCTTCCGGGCTGATCCACCAGCCTTTTGTCTTGTAGGTCTGGCGCAGCGCCGATTCAATGTCCGCCTCAGCAACGCCCAGGGCGAGCCCCTGGCTTTCGTAGAGGATCTCTAGCACCCGGAAGTGTCCCACGCCGCCGGGGACGTTGATGCCTGTGGCAATGGTGTCGCCGGCCGTGACGGGCGCGGCGTCGCGCAGGCCCGCTTCGAAGGCGCGGACGAGCGGGGCCGTGCGGTCGCTCTGGACCGAGACGATGCGCGGCCTCCTGCCGTCGATCAGGCCGAGGGCTTCCAGTTCATCAAATGCCTTCCACATCCCCAGGATGCCCGTCCCGCCTCCCGTGGGGTAGACGACCACGTCCGGCAACGACCAGCGGCCGCCGGGTTCGCTCGGCTCCGCGATCTCCAGCCCCATCGTTTTTTTCCCTTCGATCCGCCACCCCGGCTCCTGGAAGGTGGCGACGCTGAAGTAGCCCTCCGGGATGTAGCGCTCCTTCACCCGCAGGCCGGCCTCGCGGATGGTGCCCTTGACGAGTTCGAGGTGCACCGTGGGGTAGATCTGTGCGTAGGCGGCCACCTTGCCCAGGATGGGCATCGGCGTGTCATCCGGCATCACGATGGCGACCTCCAGGCCGGCGGCGCGGCCGTATTCCGCCAGGGCGTCGCCGGCGTTGCCCTGCGTCGGGACGGCCAGTTTCTTGAGGCCGAGCCTGCGCGCCATCGACACCGCGACGGCCATCCCGCGGTCTTTAAAGCTCTGCGTTGGGTTACGGCCGAAGCCCGGGTAGGCGAGGCCTTCTTCCTTGACCTGGAGGCGGAAGCCGGCGTGTTTCGCGAGGGGGTGATCCGGGTAGTCGAACAGCGGCGTGTGTCCCTCGCCGAGGGTGACGATGTGGCGGGCGTCGTCCGGGTCCGCGATGTCGAGCGGGAGGAGGCTGCCGAAGCGCCACAGGTCCTTCCGTTCCGGGTGATACCAGGCGCCGTTAGGCTTTTCCCGACGGATTCGGTCGACATCCAACACGATCTGCACCGGTCGGTTATCCACCGGGCAGAGGTTCATGATGGTATCGGGAGGGTATTCGATGCCGGAACCAATGCCGCGGAGGCAAGAGGCGTAGCCCATGGGAGGAAAGGAGAGGCTGTGGGGGAGAGACCTGCGTTAAAAGAGGGATGCTTGCCGGCGTTCCTGTTTGCCGCGGGCATACGCCATAAAAAATGTTTATGGATGCTTGAAGAAGTATTTGCCATTTCATGGCCCCAACTTCTTTAAAACATATTGCAACGTACCACGTTGCAAGCTAAGCTGAGGCCCGTATTAAAGGGGCTTCTCAGTGATTAAAGGTATCAAACACAAAGGGCTTAGGGTGTGTTGACATTCGGCATGGAAGAGCGGGTTTTCGATGGATTTCGTGTAGATCGAGGCGCTTTTCGAGCGCGATGCAGCGCATCTCGCGAGAAA